>NZ_JBFSUD010000010.1:0-97617 GCF_041467175.1 Vibrio sp. 10N.247.310.24 | reverse complement strand
CCTCCGACCGCCTGGTTCGTAGCCAGGTACTCTATCCAGCTGAGCTAAGGGCGCACATTGTTACTTCTGTGTTTGCTTGCAAATTCAAACGTGCAAGAAATGGCGGTGAGGGAGGGATTCGAACCCTCGATGCGGCTACAAACCACATACTCCCTTAGCAGGGGAGCGCCTTCGGCCTCTCGGCCACCTCACCGTCTTGCGGAGGCACATATTACGTTTTACCGAAAATATGTCAAACACTTTATTGAAAAAAATTGGACAAAAACACTCAACCGTTTGCTATTTAATCAAAGCGCTTGCAAATTGAACTTATAAGCTTCAAATCGCGCTTTTTCCCTTAAAAATTAAGGTGAAAGATTGGCAATAATAAACAGCAGAAAACAATTATCTAATTTATCCAGCAGCAAGTGCTACCGCTGTTTGCACAATACTACGGGATGCGTATTTGCGCCATAGGGGAAGCTAACAAATCTTGAGTTTGCGCAGACAAAATACCGTGTAATCGCGATGATCGATCCTATTTGTATTTCATAACGTCATAAAGCTCTCACTTCACCGCGTTAAGACTAACCCGTTACCACCCCATTGATGTTCAAATGCGTATTTCCATTCCCCCAAGATCAAAAAAGGCTAGCAACAATGCTAGCCTCTTCTCTACGCAAAAGTATTAGTAGTTGCCAGGTGCAACGTTACCATTACCTTTTTCAGCTTGAATGCGCATGTAGATCTCTTCACGGTGAACAGATACTTCTTTAGGTGCGTTAACACCAATACGTACTTGGTTACCTTTAACGCCTAGTACAGTAACTGTTACTTCGTCACCAATCATCAGTGTTTCGCCAACGCGGCGAGTCAAAATTAGCATTCTTTGCTCCTTGAGTAATCTCTAAATTTATCTAGCTACGCGAGCATTATCCAACAAAAGTTATATTTTCGTAAACTATCGATTGAGTTTATTTAACCAAAATGCACTTCTTTTTTAGGATAACCCTGTGTTTCACGCGCTACGATGTATGCATTGTGTAATATGTTAGCAGCCATATCGACTTGCGTTGGTGATATCACCAAAGTTAAAGACTGCTGTTGCAATAAGTGATGCTGTACATCAATTTCGCCTTCAGACAACAATCCATGTGAACTGACCACAATTTCTTGTGTTCGGCTTCCTACCACAGTTAACAAACTAACCTGTTCACTATTACGGATTTTCTCGTCAAAAACTAGTTTTAATTTAGCACTTATGTCCGGTTTGATAATGAGTGCTGCCCGTTCTGCTTCCTCGATCACACTACAGACTTCAATCCCTAATAAATGGCAATGCGACATGAGAGACGGTAAATCTTGATTCAAACACTCGACGCGAACCATATCTCTTTGAATGGCTATCCCAGCAATATCATTCAAACAGTCATTACCCGCGATAAGAGTTCCCTCGCCTTCTTCAAAGCTCGAAAGCACTCTCAATGGTACATTGTGTCGCCACGCATGTTGAACACATGGAAGGTGTAAAACCTTAGCGCCTCTGCGAGCCATTTCTTCCATAGAGGGAAAGTCTAAGGTATCTAATTTCTTAGATTGCTTAACCACTCTAGGGTCGCAGGAATATACGCCATCAACATCGGTATATATCTGACACTCTTTCGCTTGAAGGGCGCCTGCCAACGCAACGGCCGTGGTGTCTGAACCACCTCGCCCTAAGGTTGTGATATCACCTTTCGCATTAACGCCTTGAAAACCTGCAACAATGACAATCTGGTCATCATCTAACAGCGCTTTAATAGGAGCGGTATCAATACGCTCAATCGTCGCATTATTATGATTAGAATCGGTGTGTATTTTGGCTTGATAGCCAGTCATCGATGTCGCTTCATAACCCAACTTGTGCAACGTCATCGCCAACAAAGCCATGGAAACTTGTTCTCCGGCCGTTAACAGCACATCCAACTCTCTAGCGTTTGGTACGCTATCAACTTGTGAAGCTAAGTTAACTAACCGATTTGTTTCACCTGACATAGCAGAAACGACAACCAGGATCTGGTTCCCTTCATTTTTCGCTTCAATGATTTTTTCTGCTACATGATGGATTCGTTTAATTGAACCCACCGACGTTCCACCAAATTTCTGCACGATAAGAGGCATTTTCACCCGTCCTCACCTTCCCAAGACCAATGTCTATATATGACAAAAAAACACATACTCCGCGTCATGGCGAAGCAATAAAAAATTAACCAAGGAGTCTAACGTTACCATTAGCCTTCTTGGTTAATCTCAATCAAACCTTTTTCAGACGTTCTTCCAATGGGCTAAATAAAAGATGCCCAATCAGTTGATTGGGCATCTTTGTATCAATTACTTAAGCTTAAAGACGCTCTTCAAGCCAAATACGTACTGATTTAAGCGCTTCAGGTAGTGCTTCAACGTCAGTGCCACCCGCTTGAGCCATATCTGGACGACCGCCGCCTTTACCACCAACTTGCTCAGCAACCATCTTAACGAGGTCACCCGCTTTAACTTTACCGATAAGGTCTTTAGTTACGCCAGCAATCAGGCCAACTTTACCGTCTGCTACGTTCGCGATCAGGATGATGCCGCTACCTACTTGATTTTTAGCGTTATCAACCATAGTACGTAGGTTCTTGTTGTCTGCGCCTTCAATGGCAGCAACCAGTACCTTAGTACCAGAGATCTCTTCTACTTTACCCATGATGTTTGCACCTTCAGCTGCAGCCATCTTTTCTTTAAGTAGTTGGATTTCTTTCTCTAGCGATTTCGCTTTCTTAGCTGATTCAGCAAGCTTCTCTTCGTAAGCGTTAGCCTGAGCTTCTACTGCATCTAGAGCTGCTTCACCCGTTACCGCTTCAATACGACGAATACCAGCAGCGATACCACCTTCTGAAATGATCTTGAATAGACCGATATCACCCGTGTTGCTTGCGTGGATACCACCACAAAGCTCAGTAGAGAAATCGCCCATAGATAGAACGCGAACTTCATCATCGTACTTCTCGCCAAACAGTGCCATTGCACCTTTTTCTTTCGCTGACTCGATGTCCATGATGTTGGTTTCAATCACGTGGTTCTTACGAACTTGTGCGTTAACCAAACGCTCTACTTCTTTAATCTGTGCCGGTGTTACCGCTTCAAGGTTAGAGAAGTCAAAACGTAGATTGTCTGGCTTAACTAAAGAACCTTTCTGAGCAACGTGCTCACCTAGCACTTCGCGCAGCGCAGAGTGAAGTAAGTGAGTTGCAGAGTGGTTTAGTGAGATAGCAGCTCGACGCTCAGCGTCAACCGTTGCTTCTACTTTATCGCCCTTAGCAAATACACCTTCAACTAGCTCACCGTGGTGCGCAAATGCGTTACCTAGCTTCTGAGTGTCTTGTACTTTGAAAAGACCCGACGCTGTTTTTAGTGTACCAGCATCACCACATTGACCGCCTGACTCAGCGTAGAATGGTGTCTCTTCAAGGATGATGATTGCTTTGTCGCCAGCCGATAGTGAAGATACTTCTTCGCCGTCAACGAATAGCGCAGAGATTTCACCAGCACCTTCAGTTGCTGTGTAACCACAGAACTCAGTGTTGGTGTCTACTTTGATTGTCGCGTTGTAATCCGTGCCGAATTGGCCAGCTTCACGTGCACGCTTACGCTGTGCTTCCATCGCCTTCTCAAAGCCTTCTTCATCGATAGTAAAATCGCGTTCACGAGCTACATCGTTAGTAAGGTCAGCTGGGAAGCCGTATGTATCGTAAAGTTTGAAAACTGTTTCGCCGTCAAGCTCTTTGCCTTCAAGTGCATCTAGTGCGTCATTAAGAATAACCATGCCGCGCTCTAGAGTACGACCAAAGTTCTCTTCTTCAATGCGAAGTACTTTTTCAACAAGCTCTTGCTGTTTCTTAAGTTCATCTGCCGCAGAGCCCATTACTTCAGCCAGTACACCCACAAGTTTGTGGAAGAACACGCCTTGTGCGCCAAGCTTGTTACCGTGACGAACTGCACGACGAATAATACGACGTAGAACGTAACCACGACCTTCGTTTGAAGGCATAACGCCGTCAGCGATTAGGAATGAACAAGAACGGATGTGGTCAGCAATAACGCGTAGCGATTGGTTAGATAGATCGTCATGACCAACAACTTCCGCAGTCGCTTTGATTAGCTTTTGGAATACATCAATTTCGTAGTTAGAGTGAACGCCCTGCATGATTGCAGAAATACGCTCAATACCCATACCTGTATCTACAGCAGGCTTAGGTAGCGGTTCCATTGTGCCGTCAGCGTGACGGTTGAACTGCATGAATACGTTGTTCCAGATCTCGATGAAACGGTCACCATCTTCTTCAGGTGTGCCAGGACGGCCGCCCCAGATGTGCTCACCGTGATCGTAGAAGATTTCAGTACATGGACCACAAGGACCTGTGTCACCCATCGTCCAGAAGTTATCAGACTCGAACTGTTTACCGCCTTTTTTGTCGCCAATGCGAACGATACGGTCAGCAGGAACACCTACTTTCTTGTTCCAGATATCGAATGCTTCATCATCTGTCTCGTATACCGTTACCAGCAGACGGTCTTTTGGCAGTTGAAGAGTTTCTGTCAGGAATTCCCAAGCAAAACCAATCGCTTCTTCTTTGAAGTAGTCGCCAAAGCTGAAGTTGCCTAGCATTTCGAAGAACGTGTGGTGACGAGCCGTGAAACCTACGTTTTCAAGGTCATTGTGTTTACCACCCGCACGTACACAACGCTGAGCCGTAGTTGCTCGAGTGTAGGCACGCTTTTCGGCGCCTAAGAAGCAATCTTTGAATTGGTTCATACCTGCGTTAGTAAATAGCAGGGTTGGATCGTTATGTGGAACTAACGATGAACTGTCTACGATTTGGTGTTCTTTGCTCTCAAAGAACTTAAGGAACGCGTTGCGAACCTCATCAGTGCTCATGTACATGCAGCTCTTCCTGAAAATAGTCGAGTTAGAATTTTGCCGTATTGTAGATCATGGTTAAGGCTTCGACTAGTTTTCTTGTAGAAAAGACACCCTTGGGCAGGATTTTAGTTGGAATTCGATAAAATGAAGAATATTCCACTAGCTCAAGCGAAGAAAAACAAAAAAACCTCGCACACTATGTACGAGGTTTATGCTGTTGAGACTCAATCGAAAACCAGTAAAACCGTTATCAATAGCCTGTATTATCTGTTAGTGCTTAGTGCGTAAGATAACCACTTCATTTTGGTCTAGATTAAATGTGCCGCTGCCATTAGAAACAACCACTTGGTCTGTGCCTAATACACTGTCGTAAGTTCCGTTTGCCAATCCTAAATTCACCGCGTTAACCGATGTACCTTGACCGAGGTTCATTGCAACCACAACTACGTCATCGCCTGCGTTACGTTCATATACCAATACATCATTGCTTATCCAGCGCTCGATATAATCACCTTGCTGCACCGCATAGCTGTCTTTACGTAACTTACTCAACTTTTTAATCATCTTGTAAGCATTGGTCGTTTTATCAAAACTTGGCATCATTTCACGGTTGTATGGGTCGTTACCTTGCTGGCCAAAACCGTTGGTAGTGAAGTTAGCTGCGTAGTGCTCTGTTCCATAGTAAATACATGGGATACCACGAGAGGTCATGATAAGCGCTAAACCCAGCTCCACTCTGTCTTGTGCAAATGCAACACTTTGACGACCACCCCACTTGTCTTTACCTGCGCCAAAGTTCTTCGCATCGGAACGCAAAACCGTAGAGATACGTGACGCATCGTGGTTATCTAAGAACACCACTTGCCAATCACTGCTTGTGAATTTCTGGTCTCTCAGCTTCATGTAGTTATTAATGGCATACATACCAGTGCCATTGTGGTTTAGCAAGGCGTTTTCGATGGTGTTTCTCAAACCAAAATCAAGCAATGCAGAGCCTGATGTATTGGCAAAATCGATAGAGGCAAAGTTTGATCCCGTTGCGTCAGCACCTGAATCCATCCACTCACCAAAGAAATAGAAATCTTTACCTTGGCTTTTCTTCGCGTACGCGTTTATTTGGCCAGTAAAATCTTGGATAAACTCTTTATCCATATGTTTCACCGCATCAATACGAATCGCATCCACCCCTAAGTCTACCCAGAATTTCGCGCCATCAATCAAGTACTGACGCGCAGGGCCATCTTTACGTTGGTCAAAATCGGTTAAGTTAAACAAGGTTTTATTACGAACCGCCCATGCGTCGTTCCATTCCCAATCTTTACCGTTTTCAGCAATCGCTCCATTATGATGGTAATACCCTGCATTATCATTTTTGTAGTCGGTAACTCGGACACCCTTTTTATAAAGTGCACCGTATTCCCCTTCATCATCAGGGTTAGAGTGATTAGGCGCATAGTCCAGCACGAGTTTCATGCCGTAGCTATCCATTTTCGTCTTTAATGCTTTAAAATCGGCAACGGTACCTAGATGCTCGTCAACTTTAAAGAAGTCACGTCCCCAGTAGCCGTGGTAACCCGCACCGCCTCGACTGTCAGGCATGTTAATGTTATCTGCTGGAGGCGTTATCCAAATGGCCGTGATCCCCATATCATGCAAGTAATCTAGCTTTGCGGTTAAACCTTTTAAGTCACCACCAAAGTATTTTTTGAAATCCGATTTGTCTGCCGAATACATGTCGGCACCCGTCGATGTATTATTGGCTGAATCGCCATCATAGAAT
Source organism: Vibrio sp. 10N.247.310.24 (assembly GCF_041467175.1). Lineage (NCBI taxonomy): Bacteria > Pseudomonadati > Pseudomonadota > Gammaproteobacteria > Vibrionales > Vibrionaceae > Vibrio > Vibrio sp. 10N.247.310.24. The sequence goes on along the minus strand of NZ_JBFSUD010000010.1, from coordinate 90,916 downwards.
CGGTCAAGAAACACGAAATACATGGTTTCATCACGCATATCAAAGGGAAGCTTTTCATGGACCACCACTTTATTCGAGTCGTCATAGAAATTAATTTCGTAGGTTTTATTAGGGTCAACAGAGAAATTTGACAGAGGGTAGTTTTCAGACCAATCACCAAAGCGATCAACCTTAAAACTAGGAGAGTTCGTTCCATCACCGGTGTTAAATTTTTTCACTATTTGCCAGTGGTTTGCTTTCACTTTAACCATAGATTCAGCTTGCCAGTTATTGGCGGTACCACGGAAATAGGCCTGGTTCCAATCTGCCATAGCAGGTAGGGAAGCCAGTAATGCTGATAGCACAATAAGCTTATTCTTCATGTGTCGTCCTTTATTCACGTTATGTTGGTGTAGGTTATTGTTTTATATTCTTGTCACGCGATTTAACTATCAGGTCGTGTTTCGTGAGCATGCTATATAGTCTCCCTCCCATACAACCATTACGGCCGCGTTAAATAATGTCAGAAGCGATGAAGTCAGCTGTACGAATAAAACCTTCCTTATATAAGTTCTATTTAATTGAGGCGTGACAGTATCTTGAGAATGAGTTCTCAGGATTCATTTATATTTTTATTATGCCCTTAAGCCAAAGTGAGATACTTAGGGCATATTATTAAAGTGAGGTGTTAGAACGTTCTATTGAAACCATTCATCTACGATAGTTAATGCCAATAAGGCCTGATTTTACAACGTCAGGTTCTGTTCGGTTTCACCATCAAAAATATGGCAAAAAGCAGAATCAAAATTAAAGCGTACTTGGCTGCCAATATCTGATGTACTTATGCTTTGGTTATTCACTCGCGCAACAATTTCGTTATCACCCAATTTGAAATACAGGTATTTTTCATTCCCTAAGTTTTCAACCACGGTCAGCTCACCAGGGTGTACGTTCACCATCTCATCATCAGCGGCAATATTTATGTGTTCAGGTCGAATGCCTAGACACACGGGCTTATCAATATGATCCACAAGCTTTTCTTGCAAACGTTTAGGAATAATAATTTGGGCGTTAGGGGCAAGTTCCACGTAAATGTCATCACCTAACTTGCGTAGGGTTGTGTTCACTAAATTCATGGCTGGGGAGCCGATAAAACCCGCCACAAACTTGTTCTGTGGTGCGTTGTACAAGTTGGTCGGCGTGTCCACTTGCATAATGTTACCTTGATTTAATACACAAATTCGGTCGCCTAAAGTTAAAGCTTCCGTTTGATCGTGCGTGACATAAATCATGGTCGCAGGGTTACCTTCATCTTTAAGAGACTTGTGTAGTTGTGCGATTTTCACACGCATCGAAACACGTAGTTTGGCATCAAGGTTGGATAGAGGCTCATCAAATAAGAACACGTCTGGTTTACGAACAATGGCTCGTCCCACCGCGACACGCTGACGCTGACCACCCGACATTTCTTTAGGCTTACGATACAGGAGATCAGTAATTTCTAGTTTTTCAGCGGCATCTTCTACGCGTTGTTTGATCTCTTCTTTTGGTCGCTTTTGCATTTTCAAACCAAAGGCCATGTTATCGAAGACCGTTTTGTGTGGGTACAACGCATAGTTTTGGAATACCATGGCAATACCACGCTCTTTAGGCGCTAAATCATTCACCACTCTATCGCCAATACGCACTTCCCCTGCTGAGATATCTTCTAAGCCAGCAATCATTCGCAATGTGGTAGATTTGGCGCAACCAGACGGCCCAACAAATACCATGAACTCACCTTCGTGAATATCTAAGTCAATTCCGTGTACGGCTTTAAAACCATTATCGTACTGTTTTTCTACTTTACGCAGGCTAACTGTTGCCATTTGAAACTCCGAATACGGGTTAAATCTTGATAGGTAAAAATCTTTTTAGCCAGTGACTGGAGCTCTCAAGTTACTGGCTAAAAAGACGTAAACGTTAATCATTGAACATTTAGGGTTTATGTTTAAAACATAGGTACTCTGATATTCAGAGCACCTTTCATCAGTATCACTGCGTCAACCACGAGTTTATAAACGGTGTTATACAGCGTGGTTATAAATGGTGATATAGAGTGGGTTATGTCGGTTGGCTACATCGCTTATTTACACGCTTTAACCAATGCACGAACTGGCTTCTTATCTTCGCTAATTTCAACACTCCATAAATATTTGCCATCTTCTGGAATATTAACGGTTGTGTTTTTAGCAAAGCCACCGCGTTTTAGCGCTTTCTCATAACCTGCCGTCATCGACATGCCAGCTGCGGTAAATTGTGGAGACCAGCCCATCGTTGCGAATTGCAAACTTACGTTGCCCGCTTTTTCTTCGCTTACCACTTGGTAAATACCTTTGCCTTTATGCGACATCTGACGGTTTTCCATGTGGATCCACTGACCATCAGGGAAAGTGCCTATAACATAAAGTGAAGGACGAATTGGCCCGCGATCTTCCACCGTGGCGAGATTACAATCGGCGAAAGGACCTGTTGCTTTCATTTGATCAGCTGCTGGCGTGTCAGCTGTGCTCGCACAGCCCATTAACGCTGAAGATAAAAGTGCGGCTACAAGTAGAGTACGTTTCATTGTCATTTCCTTATTATTTTTTATATATGTAGGGTTCTATTCCGTTTTAGTCATCGCGAGTTAGGGCTTTAATTTTTTAAAGCTCTCGCTTCGGCAACCTATAAACGAAATAGTCTCGCTATTAAGCTCTTTTTCGGTACCACCGATCTTTTGTCTGTATCAAGTTCTAACGATTTAGAGTTTGGACGGGGGTTACTGTTTTTTTGATGAGTTAATTTGTTCAATACGGCTAAGTTTTTATAATAAGAACGTGCATCTTTCGCCGGATAACCGAACAGATCACTATTGGCAGGGAAAGAGTGGCTCACACCTGATTTGGCTTTAATAACGGAGTTTTTCCCGATAGTAAGATGCCCTGCGGTACCGGCTTGACCATGTACAATGACATGATCTTCCAAAGTAGTGTGGCCCGCAAAACCAGCCTGAGATACCAGTAAACAATGCTGACCTATTTTGCAGTCATGCCCTATTTGCACTAGGTTATCTATTTTGGTTCCACGACCAATAACGGTGTCGCCTAAAGTGCCTCTGTCGATGGTGTTATTACAGCCAATTTCAACTTCATCACCAATGATCACTCGACCCACACTTTCCACGCGTTCATAACGGGTGTTGTGCCCGGTCATGTATTCGAAGCTGTAATTACCAATGGAGTTGTTAGAGTCAATGGTGACATTGTTACCAATCACAGTGCCTTCTTTGATGACTGTATTGGCATGAATTGCAACGTTATTGCCGATTGTTACACCGTTCATGATTTTAACACCGGGCATGAAATGGCAACCTTCACCTATTTGACAATGCTTTCCGATATAAACATCGGGAGTATCTGATGTATTCCCTTGATCAAATAATTGATATTTTTGAACTTTATAATGACGCATTAGTTGATTGAGCTTCTCAGCTTCGAGCTTCTCAATCACGATTTTTGTTTTTGCTTTAGTCTGTAAAATGGCTTCTGGCCCAACAATGACATCAGCCAAAGTTTCAGATAGCCCTTTTAAATCGGCTTTAGCAAAGACAATGGCTAAGCCGCCCTCTTCTACGCTAGAAACTGGGCGAATCTTCGATATTTCTACCGTGTTATCACCTTCAATTTTTCCACCAACGATTTGGGCGATATCTGAAACTTTGATCATAATATTACTCTGTCATTTGAGTTGTGATTAATACCACTTAGAAGCGGTAAAGCGCTTGTAGGTACATTGTTTCTTGTTCTACAGTTTTCTCTTCGCCTTTCAGCTTAGAGAAGGTCTCTGTGTCTTTAGCCCACTCAAGTTCGCCTTTTACCAACCAATCGTCGCCAATTGCTTGCTCATAGCCTAAAGTTGCCTTACGAATATCTTTGAAGAAAGTTTCGTTCTTTGCCCAACCGTCTGTATGTTTCGTTTCGTTTTCACCAATACGAGCACGAACGTACATAGTGCCGGCTTCTTCAAAGCTGTACTGAACGATTGGTTCAATATACATCTCGGTGAAATCGCTGGCTTCATTGATTGAACCGTTTCCGGTTTTCGCTTTATTTTCTTTAACTTGATAGTAGAGCTCAGCTGCAACTTCCCACTGACCAAAGCGCTTGTAAGGTTTAAATAAGAAGCTGTAACCTTCCTCTTCACGAGAACCCCAAGCACTCTTATCTGAATCGTTGTATAGGTACTCTAGGTTTGAATAGAAGCCCGCTGAATATTCATTATTCCAGTACGTAAGGTATGGACGAATACTGTGCTCAGCTTTCGTGGTTTTCAAGCCGTCTACTTTCGCAGAGGTAACAATATCACCCTTTGTATATTCCAACTCATAGATCAAGCCCGTTCCCCAGCCATTTCCTAGTTGAAAACTTTTGTTTAATGATAATAAGTGCTTATATCCATTTTCTGTTTCTGCGTAATCGCCTTTCTTTTTCTTACGATTTTCAAGTTTGAACGCGTAAAGTGCGGTCGCATTCCACGCCGCGTTATTATAGAAGACGTTAAACACTTCATGAGTCGTTGTACGCTCTTTAGACTTGCCGCCACCCCATGATGCAAAATCAGTGATGTTTTTCTCTTCGACTTCAATCGATGTTCCAACATGCCCACCAAATTTTAAAGCGTCATAAAAAAAGATATCACTTGGAGACATAGTTCGGTCATCAGCAGCCGAAGCGCCAGCACTAATAAGTAAAGTGTTGGTGATCACTACAGACAATAATGTTTTTTTCACGGTCATTCCTTATTGATTCTTCACTGAATCATTTGTTGTTATTTGTAGGGTTATTTTTGTTCACTGTTTCTCTTTATCTATCCACTGTGTCTCTTGATAGGCTTGCTGATTTCGCAACATTTAACCAGAAAAACATAGTCGTCCGTAATGAACGCCTATTTATTGTTCTAGAATTATAAATGTTTTGCTTCCTATTGAATTTAGAAATGAGAGGTCAATCACCCTTGACTGCGGAGATTATTGATCACCATCACAAACGGTAGGCTTTTCATTAATCTAAGTATCAAAACGAACAAAGCACCGTTCAAAAGCCCCAATAAACAAGACATAAAACCCTATAGCTACCAGATGTAAAAAGCACAAACAGAAGGTGATAACCATCACAAATACGCTGACATTTTAACCAGGTAATGTTGACATATTGTCGGCGAGACATACCATAGTAGTACTTAACGAACGACTACTAAGAATTTAAATAGCGCGGTGTCAGTATGAAAAATTCAGGAATGAAAAAGAATCTATTCGCGGCAGCCTTAATGGCGGCAACGTTAACGACCAGTACATTAGCGGCTGCAGCCGATGCAAACGCAGACACAATTCAGCCAGAAAATGGGGCTGAGTTGTTAATCTGGACCGACAAAACAACACTCGACTACATGGAGTACGCCGCTCAGTCCTTTAATAAGGAGTTAGGATACGATATTGATTTTTCATTCCGTGGGTTAGCGCCTATCGATGCCGCTTCTCGTTTGATTCAGGATGGCAGCTCTGCTCGCGTGGCAGATGTAGTCGAGATTGAACATGACTTATTGGGGCGATTAGTCGTGGCAGGTGGGGCGATGGAGAATCTGGTATCTGCCGAACGTATCTCGAATACTTTTATGCCAAATGCGATTAATGCGTCTCAAGCTGAAGGGGTGAGCTATGGCTTCCCAGTTAGCTTCGCCACTACCGCTCTGTTCTACAATAAAGATTTACTGACTAAAGCACCTGAAACTTTTGAAGAAATTATTGAATTTTCAAAAACTTTCAACAATAAGCAAGAGCATAAATACGCACTGCTTTGGGACATACAGAACTATTACGAGTCTCGTATGTTTGTCACGCTTTACGGCGCATACGAATTTGGTAATAACGGTACCGATGCAAAAGACATCGGCATCAACTCTGAAAAAGCCCAACAAGGCTTAGAAGCAATGAAAACCCTGCAAGTGGCCAACAATTCAAATCCAGTTGATATGCGCAACCCGCAAGTACGTCGTGGCTTATTTAATGAAGGAAAAGTCGCCGCTATTATCGACGGCCCTTGGGCAATCGAAGGGTATCAAGAATCAGGTATAAATCTTGGTGTTGTACCTATGCCAAAATTAGCAGGCCAACAACCACGCACTTTTGCAACTGTTCGTCTTGCGGTTGTGTCTTCTTACACTGAGTATCCGAAAGCCGCACAATTATTTGCTGACTACCTTACTTCCGACGCGATGCTGAAAAAACGCTATGAGATGTCAAGAGCACTCCCTCCTATCCAGTCAGTTATGGAAGAGATCATTGTTGATGCCGATGAAGCAACTTACGCCATTATTACGCAAGGTTTCTACTCAGACGCAATGCCATCTATTCCTGAAATGGGCTTCATTTGGTCACCAATGGCCAGTGCTATTACAGACTACTGGGTAAACGATAAACCTGCGAGTTCTGTTCTAGACCGTGCGCTTTCGATCATCGAAGAACAAATAGAATTACAAGAGTAACCTCTGAACTCCCGTCGCGACTCACAAGCGACTTAGCTCATGCGCTGTGTCATAAAGCCACAGCGCTAGTTCAGGGCGTGACCAGAAAACGAATACATAACGACAACCTAAACAATAGAGATAAACAATGTTGTTAACAGAGAATCAGCCGGCATCGCGAATGCCCGCTTCACTCCTTATTATGGGGAGTACACAGATCGTAAAAGGTCATTGGATAAAAGGCGGTGTATTTTTAGCCATGCAGCTAATCACATTGTTGATTCTCCCGGAGCTGTTGGCCTCGCTAAAAGGCTTAGTCACTTTAGGAGATGTCGCTCAAGTTCGTGAAGGCTTTAAAATATTACAGGGCGATAACTCGGTCTTTATGTTGGTCGAAGGGGTCATAGCCCTACTCTACAGCTTCTTATTCATCTGCCTGTACATCGCTAATGTCCAAGATGCAAAAGTCAGCCTTAAGTCACGACTGAACCTTCGAGAACAATTTAAAGACATTTACGACCAAAAGTTCGCGTTCATCATGCTATCGCCAGCTTTTATTGCCAGTATCGCATTCATTATTTTACCAATCATAATTACGGTACTCGTCTCTTTCACTAACTATTCGGCACCTCATCATATCCCACCAAGAAACCTCGTAGATTGGGTGGGGTTTAAAAACTTTGTTTCACTATTTGAACTGAAAATATGGTCGAGCACTTTCTTCGGTGTCGCTTCTTGGACGGTTCTGTGGGCATTTTTTGCCACCATATGTACTTGTGGGTTTGGTTTTTTACTGGCGCTTGCGCTACAAAATCGAAACATTAAAGCAAAAAAAGCATGGCGCTTTATCTTTATTCTCCCTTATGCCATTCCGGCTTTCGTAACCTTATTGATGTTCCGCTTGCTACTGAATGGTATTGGACCAGTCAACGCAACGTTAAACTCGTGGGGCTTTGATTCGATTGCCTTCTTATCAGACCCCTTCACCGCAAAAATTACCGTTATCGCGGTGAGTGTTTGGGTTGGCGCACCTTACTTTATGCTGCTTATTGCAGGGGCACTGACTAACATTTCAAGCGAACTTTATGAAGCCAGTGAAGTCGATGGTGCAAGCAAATTCCAGCAATTTAAAGAAATCACCCTGCCTATGGTGTTGCACCAAGTGGCCCCATCGTTGGTCATGACCTTTGCCCATAACTTCAATAACTTTGGGGCGATTTACCTGTTAACCGAAGGGGGTCCTATCAACCCTGAATATCGATTCGCAGGACATACCGACATTTTGATCACTTGGATTTACAAGCTCACGCTCGACTTCCAGCAGTATCAAATCGCTTCGGTTATCTCAATCATTATCTTCTTGTTCTTGTCTGGTATTGCGATATGGCAATTCAGCCGCATGAAGTCATTCAAAGACGATGTAGGTATGTAACATGGCTAATTTAAATAGTACGAATAAGTTAATTAACATGGACAAATACATTGGCAAAATAGGCACCCTAGTCGTGTACCTATTTCTCATTGCCAACGCATTATTAGTACTTGGACCAGTGATTTGGACAGTGCTAGCTTCATTCAAAACAGGGAATAACTTATTCAGTTCTTCTTTCACAAGTATTGACTTTACGCTCGACCACTACCGCGCATTGTTCACGGACACACCCTATTTAGACTGGTATAAAAACACCTTTCTTCTCGCGACAGCGAATATGGTTATCTCACTGGTTGTCGTGACTATTTCAGCGTTTGTGTTCTCTCGCTACCGCTTCAATGGTAAGCGCAACATTATGATGAGCATTCTTGTATTGCAGATGTTCCCGGCCTTTCTTTCGATGACGGCTATCTACATCTTGCTATCAAAAATGGGATTGATTGATACCTATGCTGGCTTGTTATTTGTGTATGTAACGGGCTCATTACCATTCATGATTTGGTTGGTGAAAGGTTATTTCGATGCCATTCCCACTTCATTAGATGAAGCAGCAAAAATTGATGGCGCAGGCCACATGACGATTTTCCTCGAGATCATTCTCCCTCTCGCGAAACCTATCTTAGTGTTTGTTGGTTTAGTGTCTTTCACCGCACCTTGGATGGACTTCATTTTACCTACGCTTATCTTACGCAGCGAAGAAAAAATGACGCTAGCCATCGGTATTTTCAGTTGGATTTCATCTAACTCAGCGGAGAATTTCACGCTGTTTGCCGCGGGTTCATTATTGGTTGCAGTGCCCATCACTTTGCTATTTGTTGCGACTCAAAAACACATTACTACCGGTCTCGTCAGCGGTGCAGTTAAAGAATAATAATTAGGGATGATTTCCGCTATGGCTATTACAAATTCAGTTATCAACAAACCGATTACAAAAAGCTCGCTGACTCACTCAGCAAAAAGTGCAGACAGCTACGCTTACAACAATGAAACGCTTCACCTTCGCTTACGCAGTGCAAAAGGCGAACTAGACAAGGTTTCACTTTGGATCGGCGACCCGTACCACTGGGCAGAAGGCGGCCTCGATGGTGGCAATCTAGGTGGCAGTGATGCACACGGTTGGGTGGGTGGCAATGAAGTGACCATGATTCATGAAGGGGAAACCGAGTACCACGACCACTGGTTTGCAGAGTTTACTCCACCGAAACGTCGTAGCCGTTATGGCTTTATTTTGTACGGAAAAGGCGGCGAAAAGATTCTATTTGGAGAAAAACGCTGCGCCGACATTTCAACGACTGAAAACGCAGAAATCGAGCTGAGCAACTTAAGTAATTTCTTCTGTTTTCCTTACATAAACCCTCGTGACGTTTTAAAGACACCGACGTGGATAAAAGACACTATTTGGTACCAAATATTCCCAGAGCGCTTTGCTAATGGTCGCCCTGAAACATCACCTGCCAACGTGCAACCTTGGGGAACCAGACCTGTATCCGACAACTTTATGGGTGGCGATTTATGGGGCGTGATCGATAAGCTCGATTACCTGCAAGATCTTGGCGTGAATGGTTTGTATTTGTGCCCTATTTTCACAGCCAACGCCAACCATAAATACGACACTGTCGACTACTACAATGTAGACCCGCACTTTGGCGGCAATGAAGCTTTTAAAGCACTCGTCGATGAAGCCCATAAACGCGGCATGAAAATTATGCTCGACGCGGTGTTCAACCACATTGGGTCTCAATCACCACTATGGCTAGACGTTGTGAATAACGGGGCAAAGTCCAAATACGCCGACTGGTTTTGGATCAATCAATTCCCTGTATACCCAGATACGCCAAAAGAAGAATGGGATTTTTGGAACTTAAACTACGAAACTTTCGCCAACGTCGTCGAAATGCCAAAGCTGAATACTGAAAATGAAGAGTGTCGCGCATACTTATTAGACGTAGCGCGCCACTGGGTAGAAGAGTTCAACATTGATGGATGGCGTTTAGACGTAGCCAACGAAGTGGACCACGCGTTTTGGCGTGACTTCCGTAAAGTCGTAAAAGATGCCAACCCAGACTGCTACATTCTTGGTGAGATTTGGCACGAAGGTATGCCTTGGTTACGTGGCGACCAGTACGATTCGTTGATGAATTACCCGCTGACACAAGCCATTACCGACTACTTTGGTCTTGGCGACGTTGATAAAGAGAGCTTTGTAAATGCAGTGAACGCATCGTACATGGCATACCCACGCAACGTAAACGAAGCGATGTTTAACTTATTAGATAGCCATGACACCACTCGCATTATCTCTTTATGTCAGGGCGACAAACGTAAAGCTAAATTAGCCTATTTATTTATGTTCACTCAAGTCGGTGCTCCATGCATTTATTATGGTGGCGAAATTGGTATGGATGGCGGCCGCGGCATGGGCAGCGAAGACAACCGAAAATGCATGATATGGGAAGAATCAGAGCAAGACTTAGAATTCAAAAACTTCATTCAAGAAATGATCGCTTTGCGTAAAGCCAATCCCGATTTTAATCAGCCTTGCATTGACTGGTTAAACGTGGAGGATGAAAAAGGGACGGCAGACAAAGAGTGTATCGCTTACCTCCGTGGCAATTTAATGTTTGTTCTAAACAACAGCGATAAAGATAAACAGATCATGCTCGATGGAAAATCACTGACCATTAGCGCTTATGGCTACGTGATTGAGCAAGCGAACTAAATCCAAGTGTGTCATTAATCAAATCATGCTCATTAAAGCAGAACCAAATATAGTGATGGGAATCGCGATTGATTCCCACTCTATTTACTCGGTCGCCAGCACCTCTAACGGACAAGAGGTGTATAGAATGGTGCAGCGCACTCCTGGCGACCTTGCCCACTTGACTCAACATTTGATAAGCCGAATATCAAGCGTCAGCTACCGCTATGGACGTATCGCCGCGATAGGCATAAGTGTATCTGAGTTTTTTTTATCTCATCGCCAATCCGTACATGAAGTTGCAAAATCAAGTCCTACTCACTCGACAGAAATCAACCAATTAACACGAAACCTGAATCAGCATTTCAAGGTCGACTGCTCGCTTGTGATGCATTCACACAGTGCGGCCATTGCGTGCGACGCTATTAGTAACGCCATGAAAAGCGCTGACTCAATTGAACAACCACTCTCGGCAGGTTCAAGTCTAAATAAGAGGGCTAGAGATTTATACAAAGAGGCCATACTCAGCGTATTTTTGGGCGATGGTTGTGGCATAAGTTTTTATCAAAATAACGAGCAAGTGCACCACCCATTAAGCTCACATTGGGCACATTCAAGGTTGCCTAATTTTCAATGGCTCGTTGATGGCTTAACTCCTGTATGTCGCTGTGGAAATGAGGCCTGCATTGAACAGTTTTTATCCGCACCAAGTATTGAGCGGCAATATCATCAAGTCGTGCTAAAAGACCAAACTTTAGCGCAAATTTTTTCAGGCGTAGACCTAAGTGAACCGCATGCATCGCGCATATATCGTACTTATATCGACCAATTGGCGCGCAGTTTAGTTAATCCCATTCAACAATTACTGCCTACACGACTCGTATTATCAGGCGAAGCAACGACCTATCCTACATTAACGGCAGATTTAAAAGTCGCATTGTCTCGCTACATTCACGTTAATGAAATTCCAGTGATTATTCACCCAAAACAAGATGAATTCACCTTTGCTCGCGGAGCGTTTCTCATCGCTGAAAAAAATCACAACAATCATTTACGCTCGTCGTGACAAGAATGGTAACCTTAGAAGGAGAAGATATTGAATAGTTTCAGAGGACAACCCGTGTCAGAGCTAGTCACCAAATTAATGGATTTTGGGTTTACCAAAACCGATGCGCTTGTTTATATTAATTTACTCAAAAATGGCCAATCCAGCGGATATAAAATCGCGAAAGAGATCTCTATCTCCCGCTCTTCTGTTTACTCGTCTATCGATAACCTTTACGCCAATGGCTACATTTTCATGTCTGATGGCGACACTAAAGAGTACGAAGCTAAATCACCAGACTTGATTTTCAGCCAGATAGAAAAAAAGACCGTCACCAATATTAATTTCCTTAAATCAGAATTATCTAAGATGATGCTGAAAGAGGAAAAAGAGTTCGTTTACAACGTATCGGGGTTCGACAACTTACTTCAAAAGGCCAAGGAAATCATTAATCAGGCAAATCTAGAAATTTACCTGAATACCGATTTTAACCTTGAGTTGTTTGGCAAAGAATTATGCGACGCCGTGGAACGTGGAGTACGAGTGATTGGCTTTTCATTCAACAAAATGGCGAGCCCACATGAAAAGATAGAACTACATTCGCGTTCTGAAAATGAAGAAACCGAATACCCTTCACACCGCTTTATGTGCGTAGCCGATATGAAGCTCGCCCTCATGTTCTCACACCGTGAAGAAACCTTAGGTTTGTATGCCAATAATCGCTTAATTGTAAAAATGATAGCAGAGCATATTCACAGCGATATTTACCTAACAGAATACGAGCGCCTGGCTCCTAATCAGCACCAACACGTCAGAGTAAATACGATTCACGAACAGCATAATGCCATGGTACTCGACGAGCTTAAGAAGCACTAACTCAGCAGATCGAATTCAATAATAAGATACGAACAAAGGTCTAGTAATAGGCCTTTCGGGGAAAGAAATTTTGACGGGAATCTATTTAATCCAAAGGGTTTCTTTGGTTATTTGATAAAGAATAGATTTATGAGTGCATAACTATAAGTCATCTAGAGCAGCCAACCACCGTCACTTTCCTCTAAACAATCAAATACCTTACATTTTTACGACTGAAACAATAAAGCCTCGAAAATTCGAGGCTTTAAAATCTTTCAAAGTCATGCTTTCTTATGAAGATGACTTAACAAAACGTTAGCTTATAGCTCTTCGTTTTCTTCTTCCTTCTCTGCATCTTTCTCTTCAAGCACAGCAGGAGTTAGCAGTAACTCACGAAGTTTAGTATCAATTTCTAGAGCAACTTCTGGGTTTTCACGCAGATATTTACCAGCGTTTGCTTTACCTTGGCCGATCTTGTCGCCTTTGTAGCTGTACCAAGCGCCAGCTTTTTCTACTAGCTTATTCTTCACACCCAAGTCGATAAGCTCACCTTCGCGGTTGAAGCCCTTGCCGTAAAGGATTTGAGTTTCAGCTTGTTTGAATGGTGCAGCAATCTTGTTCTTAACAACCTTGATACGAGTTTCGTTACCAACAACTTCATCACCATCTTTAATCGCGCCAGTACGGCGAATATCAAGACGAACAGATGCGTAGAACTTAAGTGCGTTACCACCTGTTGTTGTTTCAGGGTTACCAAACATCACACCAATTTTCATACGAATTTGGTTAATGAAGATGGCCATACAGTTAGACTGCTTGAGGTTACCAGTCAGCTTACGCATCGCTTGAGAAAGCATACGAGCCTGAAGCCCCATGTGGCTGTCGCCCATTTCGCCTTCGATTTCTGCTTTAGGTGTTAGTGCAGCTACTGAGTCAATAACAAGAACGTCGATAGCACCTGAACGAGCCAGTGCATCACAGATTTCAAGCGCTTGCTCACCCGTATCTGGTTGAGAAACAAGAAGCGCATCGATATCAACACCCAACTTTTGAGCGTAGATAGGGTCTAGTGCGTGCTCGGCATCGACGAATGCACACGTTTTGCCCACTTTCTGTGCTGCAGCAATAAGCTCAAGCGTTAGCGTTGTTTTACCTGATGATTCTGGACCGTAAACTTCTACGATACGTCCCATCGGTAGGCCACCAGCACCTAGTGCGATATCTAGAGATAGAGAACCTGTAGAAATAGTTTCTACGTCCATTGTGCGGTTATCACCAAGACGCATGATTGAACCTTTACCAAATTGCTTTTCAATCTGACCAAGGGCTGCGGCTAACGCTTTTTGTTTATTCTCGTCCATTACTATCTCCACATAATCGGTTGTCTTAACAAGCGATCTAGAATCTATTTCTAACCCACATAGGGGTGACTAATTGGCTTTTATTATACTGTTGATTCATACAGTGTCCATACCTGTATGAAAATAATTTGTACAAATGTTACTTACCTTCCATTGATAGGTAATCATAAATAACTTGCAGGGCATGGTGCGTGGCTTGTTGGCGTACTTGTGATCTGTCGCCTGTAAATACATGCGTTTCTACTTTATCCCAACCGTTTAGTGCTTTCCAAGCGAAACATACCGTTCCAACAGGCTTATCTTCGGTCGCGCCACCTGGGCCAGCAATGCCACTGATCGATACAGAGATAGTCCCATTTGAATGTTGCAATGCCCCGCTCGCCATTTCTATTACGACAGGCTCACTCACCGCACCGAACTCAACTAAGGTTTTAAGCTGTACGCCGATCATCTCTTGCTTCGCTTCATTGCTATAAGTAACAAATGCACGATCAAACCAACCAGAGCTCCCTGCGATATCCGTCACCGCGCTAGCAACCCCACCGCCAGTACAAGATTCAGCCGTCACTAAAACGTGTTTATGTTTAGCGAGTAAGTATCCAAGCTGTTCACTAAGATCTTGAGTCATCTGCATCATCAACTTCCCTTTATCTACTGTCATATCATTCGGATTCGCATCTTTTCGCATGTGTCGCTTTTCGCACGAAACGCTTTCACGTATCCTAAGCCGCAATAGAAATAAACGAAAGAAGTTAACTGTGAAAGCCGATCAAAAACATACTCCCATGATGCAGCAGTACCTAAAGCTAAAAGCAGAAAATCCAGAAATTCTGCTGTTCTACCGCATGGGCGATTTCTACGAGCTTTTCTATGATGATGCTAAAAAAGCCTCTCAACTCCTCGATATTTCACTGACCAAGCGTGGCTCTTCAAATGGTGAGCCGATTCCTATGGCAGGTGTTCCTTACCATGCCGTTGAAGGGTACCTTGCAAAGTTAGTGCAACTTGGTGAATCCGTAGCAATTTGTGAACAGATTGGTAATCCAGCAACTTCAAAAGGCCCTGTTGAGCGTGCTGTCGTGCGTATCGTTACACCCGGAACCGTGACCGATGAGGCTTTGCTTTCTGAGCGCATTGATAACCTGATTGCAGCCATCTACCATCACAACGGTAAGTTTGGTTACGCGACACTGGATATTACCTCTGGTAGATTCCAACTTTGCGAACCAGAAACCGAAGAAGCAATGGCGGCAGAACTGCAGAGAACCTCACCTCGTGAGCTACTGTTCCCTGAAGATTTCGAACCTGTAAATCTAATGGCAAGCCGTAATGGCAATCGCCGCCGCCCGGTATGGGAATTTGAATTAGATACCGCGAAGCAGCAATTGAATAAGCAGTTTGGTACTCGCGATCTGGTTGGCTTTGGCGTAGAAGGCGCGAAACTAGGCTTATGTGCGGCTGGTTGTTTGATCCAATACGTGAAAGATACCCAACGTACTGCCCTTCCACATATCCGTTCACTGACGATGGATAAGCAAGATCACTCGGTGATCCTCGATGCAGCGACTCGTCGTAATTTGGAGATCACGCAAAATCTTGGTGGTGGTACTGATAACACCCTTGCCGAAGTACTAGATCACACCGCGACGGCTATGGGTAGCCGTATGCTTAAGCGCTGGTTACATCAACCAATGCGCAATATCTCTGCACTCGATCAGCGCCTAGATGCTATTGGTGAAATGAAAGATTTGGCTCTCTTTACAGAGCTACAGCCAACCTTGAAACAGATCGGGGATATCGAACGTATTCTTGCTCGACTAGCACTTCGCTCAGCTCGTCCTCGTGATATGGCACGACTTCGCCAAGCGATGGAATATTTGCCAGAACTTGCAGAAACACTGACGCAATTAAAGCACCCATACCTAACTCAACTTGCTCAATATGCCTCGCCTGTGGATGAGGTTTCTGAACTACTTGAGCGAGCGATCAAAGAAAACCCTCCCGTGGTTATCCGTGACGGTGGTGTAATTGCAGAAGGCTACAATGCCGAGTTAGACGAATGGCGCGACCTTGCAGCTGGCGCAACCGAATTTCTTGATAAACTTGAGCAAGAAGAGCGCGAACGTCATGGTATCGATACACTTAAAGTGGGCTACAACAACGTACACGGTTTCTTCATTCAAGTAAGCCGCGGACAAAGCCACCTTGTGCCACCACACTATGTTCGCCGTCAAACGCTGAAAAATGCAGAGCGTTACATCATTCCTGAGCTAAAAGAGCACGAAGACAAAGTGCTTAGCTCTAAATCGAAAGCCCTAGCTATCGAGAAGAAGTTGTGGGATGAGTTGTTTGATTTGTTACTGCCTTATCTAGAGCGACTACAAAACATTGCTTCTTCAGTGTCTCAACTGGATGTTCTACAAAACTTAGCTGAACGTGCAGACACCCTTGATTACTGTCGTCCAACCATGACAGAGTCTGCTGGCGTACAAATTCAGGCCGGTCGTCACCCCGTTGTTGAACAAGTGATGGACGAACCTTTCATCGCAAACCCTATCGACCTCAATGATCAACGTAAGATGCTGATCATCACAGGTCCAAACATGGGGGGTAAATCGACCTACATGCGCCAAACGGCACTCATCGCATTGATGGCTCATATCGGTTGTTATGTTCCTGCAGAAAGCGCGACGATTGGTTCTATCGACCGTATCTTTACGCGTATTGGCGCATCCGATGACTTGGCTTCGGGTCGTTCAACCTTCATGGTTGAGATGACAGAGACCGCGAATATCCTGCACAATGCAACACCAAATAGCCTTGTGTTAATGGATGAAATCGGTCGTGGTACCAGTACTTACGATGGTCTGTCTCTGGCTTGGGCAAGTGCGGAATGGCTAGCTAATCAAATCAATGCGATGACACTATTTGCAACGCACTACTTTGAGCTAACTGAGCTACCAAACCAAATACCAACCTTAGCGAACGTACACTTAGATGCGGTTGAACATGGCGACAGCATTGCCTTTATGCACGCAGTTCAAGAAGGTGCAGCAAGTAAATCTTACGGCCTTGCGGTTGCAGGATTGGCTGGCGTACCTAAAGCAGTGATCAAAAACGCACGTGCGAAGCTGACTCAGCTAGAAGCATTGAGTATCGACTCTCCGACATCAAAGCCAAGCGGCGTTGATATCGCTAACCAACTGAGCTTGATACCTGAACCGAGTGAAGTAGAACAAGCACTAGCGAATGTTGACCCAGATGATTTAACTCCTCGCCAAGCGTTAGAAGAACTCTATCGTTTGAAGAAGTTGCTTTAGTCTCTTTCCAAGTAGCTTGTTATTGTCGCTTGCTATTGTCGTTTTGTACTGTCGCTTAAGTCAGCAGCATAAAATGCAAAAACCACAAACAAAAAAACGCTGACTTAGAGTCAGCGTTTTTATTTGTCTTCTATTCAAAGAAACATCATCAGTTCATTTAGTCGTTTTCTACGTTGAACAGATTTTCCATGTTCAAGCCTTGCTTGATTAGAATCTCACGTAGACGACGAAGACCTTCAACTTGGATTTGACGAACACGTTCACGAGTCAGGCTGATTTCACGGCCTACTTCTTCTAATGTTGACGGTTCGTAGCCAAGCAATCCAAAGCGACGCGCAAGCACCTCTTTCTGCTTAGGATTCAGCTCATCAAGCCAGAAGATCAACGAATTCTTGATATCGCTATCTTGAGTTGAAACCTCAGGATCTGAATTGTTGATGTCTGGAATAATATCCAACAGCGCTTTCTCACCATCACCACCAATTGGCGTATCAACAGAGCTCACTCGTTCGTTTAGACGAAGCATCTTACTCACATCACCAACAGGTTTGTCTAGCTTAGAAGCAATTTCTTCTGCCGTTGGTTCATGGTCAAGTTTTTGTGAAAGTTCTCTTGCGGTACGTAGGTAGATGTTCAGCTCTTTCACAACATGGATTGGCAAACGGATAGTGCGAGTCTGATTCATTAACGCACGTTCAATGGTTTGACGAATCCACCATGTTGCGTAAGTTGAGAAGCGGAAGCCACGCTCTGGATCAAACTTCTCTACGGCGCGAATCAAACCTAGGTTGCCTTCTTCAATAAGATCGAGAAGTGCAAGACCACGGTTGCTATAACGACGAGAAATTTTTACCACCAAACGCAGGTTACTTTCGATCATGCGTTTGCGTGCTGCTTCATCACCGCGTAGAGCTCGACGTGCATAAAGCACTTCTTCTTCAGCGGTTAATAGTGGTGAGAAACCGATTTCACCTAAGTAGAGTTGAGTCGCATCTAAGCTTTTAGACGTAACTTCAGTCTCTTCTTTCGCTTCGGTTTTCTTAGTGACTGTTCGTTTTGCTTTTCCAAGAGCTTCCTGTTCCGTGGTTGCTTGGTTAAGATCGAACTCTTCTTTGGTTACTGCATTGCTTATACTCATAACGCCTCCCCCTGGCGAAATTAGCATGACATTACAACTTCATATGTCGCTAAATGACTATGTCACTCCATACAATACGTAATTTTTGCATATTGTATTTAAGGTAAATACCGTTTTGGATTAACTGATTTACCTTGGTAACGAATCTCAAAGTGCAGCCTGACACTGCTGGATCCAGAGCTTCCCATTGTTGCAATCTTCTGCCCTGGTTTCACACTTTGCCCTTCAGATACTAATAGTCGGTCGTTATGCGCGTATGCACTTAAGTAATTATCATTGTGCTTCACAATCACTAGATTGCCGTAGCCTCGTAATGCATTACCCGAATAAACAACCGTTCCCCCTGCAGTAGATACTATTGGCTGACCTCGCTGTCCTGCTATGTCTATGCCTTTATTTCCTTGTTCGCCTACAGAGAAATTCTTAATTACTCTCCCTTTCGTTGGCCATAACCATTTGGATACTTTGTTACTCGTTGGTTTTGTTGGCGGTGTAACATTCTGTTTACCTTTAGAACCAACATACTCCTTTGATTTGGATTGTACAACCTTCTTTTGTGGATCTTTTTTCGCCACTTTGGTGGTTGTTTGAGCGGGCGCAGGTTTAGAGCTTTTACTCTTTTGAGGTGTTGTTTTAGGTTTGCTTGAGGCCAACAAAGTTGTGGATGCGGCAACAGGCGCAGCGACGGCTGCAACCGCTACCGTTGATTTACCATACGCTGGAGCGTTGTAGCTAGGACGCCATAACTTAAGGCTCTGTCCGGGATGGATGGTATAAGGTGCAGACAGATTGTTATAGCGAATCAGCTCTTTAACATCTTTATTTGTTACGTAAGCAATAAAATAAAGGGTATCGCCTTTTTTCACTTCATAGTAACTACCACGATAACTACCACGATCAATCGATGAGTAATTCTTGTTTAAGCTTGAAACTGGCGCAGGCGAATTCGCAGCACACCCAACAAGTGCACAGCTAAGCAGTAGAGAACTTCCTTTAAAAACCTTCGAACGCATCGACTTTCTATCCACCTACACCATTAATAATTTTATTAAGCTAACTCACCAGGTACAAGAGGTACAAATCGCACCATCTCGATAACACTCGATAAGAACTCATCACCGTGGCGAACAATCTTCAACAGTTGTTGTTCATCATCTCCGACCGGAATTAATAAGCGGCCTCCATCTTTCAACTGCTGCAAAAGCGCTTGAGGGATCGACTCTGCAGCAGCGGTGACAATAATCGCATCAAAAGGCGCCTTAGAAGACCAACCTTGCCAACCATCACCGTGCTTGGTTGAGATGTTGTAGAAATCAAGTTGCTTCAACCTACGCTTAGCATCCCATTGTAGCGACTTTATTCTTTCAACCGAATACACGTGATCAACCAACTGAGCCAAAACCGCCGTTTGATAACCAGAACCCGTTCCGATCTCCAAAACGCGGCTGTCTTGTTGTAACTCAAGCAGTTCGGTCATTTTAGCAACAATGTAAGGCTGAGAAATTGTCTGCCCCTGCCCGATAGGCAGCGCATTATTATCATAGGCCTGGTGATGCATAGCCTGTGATAAAAAGCTCTCTCTCGGTAGTAAGTAAATAGCATCAAGAACCTTTTGATCCTGAATACCATTTTCTATCAGAAAAGTAACTAAGCGCTCAGCTTGTGGATTACTCACTTATTTATCCCCTAACCATGTAGTCATCGCACCCAACGACTCATGTGCCGTCAGATCAACTTGTAGTGGTGTTACCGACACAAAACCATGTTCAATGGCGTAAAAATCGGTACCCTCACCAGCATCTTGCTCCTTACCAGGAGGGCCAAGCCAATAGATATCATGACCACGTGGGTCTTTCTGCTTAATCATATCTTCAGCATGGTGACGAGCACCTAGACGTGTCACCTGAGTACCCGATAGTTGATCTAATGCTAAATCAGGGACATTCACGTTTAACAGGCGATTGGTCGGGATTGGGTTTGCTAAATGTTGTTCGACAATACGGCGAGCAACCGCTGCTGCTGTCTTAAAATGTTGTTTTCCAACCAGAGAAAATGCCACCGATTGAACACCTAGAAAGTGGCCTTCCATTGCTGCTGCGACTGTACCTGAATAAAGCACGTCATCACCAAGGTTAGCTCCGTGATTAATACCCGTTAAAACCAGATCAGGCATGTCACTCTTTAGGAGTTCGTTCAATGCGAAATGTACACAGTCGGTCGGTGTTCCTTGTACCGAATAGGTATTTCTAGCAATCTCTTGAACACGTAAAGGCTGTTCCAAAGTTAATGAATTTGAAGCACCAGAGCGATTACGGTCAGGTGCCACAATGATAACTTCAGCAAGATCACGTAATTCATTTGCCAGCTCATGAATACCTTGAGCATGCACACCATCATCGTTGCTGAGTAAAATCTTCATCTTGTATCCTTTCTTTTGTACCAATGCCAAGTCACTTAAATACCGATATAAAGTCACTTAAATATCAATATAAAGTGACTTAGACCCAAGCAGAATCATTATTGCTCGTAGGTTCTTTCTACGTGTACTTCTTCAACTAACTCACGAACGATAGCGGTTGCGAAGCAGCCTGCGTCCAGAGAGAATTTAAGAGTGACATTGTCTTCGTTTACTTCCCACACTAAACCCATCGGCTTCAACGAGGCTTCACGGCGATCATGGCGCATACGGTTGCCACAAATAAGCGCCATTAGATCCGGTTCAGCATCAAGGTGTTTCTGCTCTAGAGCTTGAGACGCATCCGTCGTCGGTAACGCATTATCTCCAGCTAAAGCAACGGTAATAAACGCAGAACCATTGGCGATATCTTGGTTTACAGCTTCGATATTAGCGGCTGTCACAGCAAGTTGAGCATCGTTTTTAACTACAATATCGCCGACCAATGCCGAAGCAAACGCATCGTGCTCAATACGGTCAGAAAGAATTAAGTTGTAGATCCAAGAACGAGCTGCAGAGAGGTACAAGCTGCGCTTATTTTGATTACGCGTACGAACGTTTTCACGCCCCCAACGACGAGCTTCAGATAAGTTGTTACCTTCATTGCCAAACCTCTGAGCACCAAAGTAATTTGGCACGCCCACTTGAGCGACTTTTTCCAAACGTTTGACTACATCATCGCAGTCCGTTACTTCAGACAAAGTTAGCTCGAATTGGTTGCCAACTAAATCGCCTGGACGTAACTTTTTGTTGTGGCGTGCTGTCGCCAATATCTCAATACTTGGGTATTGTGCAAGAAAAGCAGAAAAGTCAGGTTCACCTTTTGGTAGATGCACGCTCAACCACTGTTCTGTCACAGCATGACGGTCTTTCAAACCAGCCCAACTCACGTCTTTCGACTTAACACCACACGCTTTAGCCAGCTCGTTTGCTACAAAGCTCGTGTTCTCACCCGTTTTACGAATGCGCACCATAAGGTGTTCGCCTTCACCAGTGAACTCAAAACCTAAGTCTTCATTAACGACAAAGTGTTCGGCTTTTGCTTTTAGTTTTGCTTTCGCAGTTGGTTTACCGTTTAGATAAGCCAATGAAGATAAAATATCTGACATGCTGTTCTTTTCATGTTGGTGCTTACGCACTTTTAGTAATTAGGACCACCGCTTCACATGCGATGCCCTCTTTGCGACCTGTAAAACCTAAACGCTCAGTGGTCGTCGCTTTTACATTCACATTGCTAATGCTGGTTTCTAAATCTTGTGCGATAGCGTGGCACATAGAGTCTATATGAGGCGCCATCTTTGGAGCTTGCGCCATGATAGTAATATCGGCATTACCAATCACGTAGCCTTGTTCTTTTACTCGACGATAAACATCTTTTAGAAGTTCACGGCTATCCGCGCCTTTCCACTCATCATCAGTATCGGGGAAATGACGACCAATATCACCGGCAGCAATCGCACCTAATAAAGCGTCACACAACGCATGAAGGGCAACATCACCATCTGAGTGTGCGATAAGACCCTGCTCATAAGGGACTCTAACGCCACCTATAATTACCGGACCTTCACCACCAAACTTATGTACATCAAAGCCATGGCCAATACGAATCATCATTATTCCTTATTCTGACTTAAATAGAACTCAGCAAGTGCTAAATCTTCAGGCTGAGTAATCTTAAAATTATCTGAACGCCCTGCCACTAAAGCGGGCGATAAACCTTTCCATTCAAAGGCTGAGGCTTCATCGGTAATCGAAACGCCTTGTTGCAACGCCTCGCTTAATGCATTCCACAGAGGCTTTGCTCTAAACATTTGCGGCGTAAGTGCATGCCATAGATCGGTTCGCTCAACGGTATGTTCGATCTGCCCTTGGGCACCTCGCTTCATCGTGTCACGAACTGGCGCCGCTAAAATAGCCCCTACATCATGGCTCATCGCGCCGGAAATTAGCTTGTCGATATCACTGAGTTGAACACAAGGCCTTGCCGCATCGTGAACCATTACCCAATCGCTAAGCTGCTGCTCAGCGATACAGTTTAGCGCAGAGAGTACCGAGTCCGCTCGTTCGCTTCCGCCAGACACTCTGACCACTTTTGGATTCTGGTTGAGTGCTAACTCCGGGTAATAGGGGTCATCATCGCTGATCGCAACGACAATTTGAGATACTTGTGGATGAGACAGTAATTTCTCAATGGTGTGCTCTAAAATCGTTTTGCCGTTAATCTTAAGATATTGCTTAGGGTGGTCTGCTTTCATTCGGCTACCGATGCCCGCTGCAGGTACAACGGCAATCACACTTTGAAGTTGAGTCGACATTAATGGGATTCCTCACCAATGATGCGGAAAAACGTTTCGCCTTCTTTTACCATTCCAAGCTCATGACGTGCGCGCTCTTCTATCGCGTCTAAGCCTTGGCGTAGATCATCGATTTCCGCAAACATCTCTGCGTTACGAAGATGGAGCTTTTCGTTTACTTGCTGTTGAACTTGGATTTCGTTGTTCACACCGTAGTAATCAGAAATACCATTTTTACCGAGCCACAGTGTGTGTTGTAGCCAGCCAAACACTATGAGCAGTACTAAAGCAAAAATTCGCATAACACCTTTCGCCGGTTGAAAAAGAAGGAACTAGAATAAGGCACATATATACCATAATGAGCTTATTGGTGCGAGATATGTGGTGTTAGGGAATCAATAAGTCGGAGAATTATTGTCGGGATAGATATGGTAACAATGAAATTCCCTACTCCTTCCTTCGTCAGTCTAGGGAATGACGAACTTTAGATGTAACGAGGAGGAGCTTTACAATCTAGAGCTTCTTCCCGTCATTTTCTACAGACAAAAAAATGCCCCGCATAAGCGAGGCATTTAAAAAGCTTAGATTAATAATTCGCTAGGAATTATTGACCTTTAACTTCTTTAAGACCGTTGTAAGGAGCTTTAGAACCTAGAGCTTCTTCGATACGGATAAGTTGGTTGTACTTAGCAACACGGTCAGAACGGCTCATAGAACCAGTTTTGATTTGACCTGCCGCTGTACCTACCGCTAGATCAGCGATAGTTGCATCTTCAGTTTCGCCAGAACGGTGAGAGATTACTGCAGTGTAGCCAGCGTCTTTAGCCATCTTGATAGCAGCTAGAGTCTCTGTTAGAGAACCGATTTGGTTGAACTTGATAAGGATAGAGTTAGCTACGCCTTTCTCGATACCTTCAGCAAGAATCTTAGTGTTTGTAACGAACAGATCGTCACCAACGATTTGAAGCTTGTCGCCTAGAAGTTCAGTTTGGTGCTTGAAGCCATCCCAATCAGACTCGTCAAGACCATCTTCGATAGAAACGATTGGGAAGTTGTTCGCTAGCTCAGCTAGGTAGTGGTTGAACTCTACAGAAGTGAAAGTTTTACCTTCGCCCTTCATGTTGTAGATACCAGCTTCTTTGTCGAAGAACTCAGATGCTGCACAGTCCATAGCAAGAGTAACGTCTTTACCTAGTTCGTAACCAGCAGCTGCAACAGCTTCTGCGATAACTTCTAGAGCTTCAGCGTTAGACTTAAGGTTAGGAGCGAAACCACCTTCATCACCAACTGCAGTGCTGTAGCCTTTAGACTTAAGAACTTTAGCTAGGTTGTGGAATACTTCAGCGCCGATACGTAGACCTTCTTTAAGAGTCTTAGCGCCAACTGGTTGGATCATGAACTCTTGGATGTCAACGTTGTTATCTGCGTGCTCACCACCGTTGATGATGTTCATCATTGGTAGAGGCATAGAGAATTGACCAGCAGTACCGTTTAGCTCAGCAATGTGCTCGTAAAGAGGCATGCCTTTCGCAGCAGCAGCCGCTTTTGCGTTAGCTAGAGATACAGCTAGGATAGCGTTCGCACCGAACTTAGACTTGTTTTCAGTACCGTCTAGGTCAAGCATGATTTGGTCAACGTCAGCTTGTGCTTTAGCGTCAGAACCGACTAGAGCTTCAGCGATTGGGCCGTTTACAGCTTCAATAGCTTTAAGAACACCTTTACCTAGGAAACGTGATTTGTCGCCGTCACGTAGCTCAAGAGCTTCGCGTGAACCAGTAGATGCGCCAGATGGAGCAGCAGCCATACCTACGAAACCGCCTTCTAGGTGTACTTCAGCTTCTACAGTTGGGTTACCACGTGAATCGATGATTTCACGACCTAGAACTTTAACGATCTTAGACATTGAATGTTTCCTTCTCGTTGAATATATAAATGTCAAATTTAAAGGTAGCAGCACAACTTACGCAGCTACCTGTATTCCTTTTTACTTCTCTAATTCGCCGCGCTGGAACTCGCCAGCTGCTTTAACGAAACCTGCAAACAATGGGTGACCATCGCGAGGTGTTGAAGTGAACTCTGGGTGGAATTGAGCAGCAACGAACCATGGATGATTCGGGTTCTCGATAACTTCAACCAGTTTCTTGTCCGCAGATAGACCCGATACTTTTAGGCCCGCTTTTTCAATTTGTGGACGAAGATTGTTGTTCACTTCGTAACGGTGACGATGACGTTCATGGATCGTCGCGCTACCGTATAATTCGTAAGCTTTTGTCCCTTTCGCTAGGTGACAAAGCTGTGAACCAAGACGCATTGTGCCGCCAAGGTCAGATGTTTCTGTACGCTCTTCAACTTTACCTTCGCCGTCAGTCCACTCAGTGATAAGACCAACAACTGGGTACTTAGTTTCAGTACAGAATTCAGAAGAGTGTGCCCCTTCCATTTTCGCAACGTTACGAGCGTACTCGATAAGTGCTACTTGCATACCTAGACAGATACCTAAGTAAGGTACTTTGTTTTCACGAGCGTATTGAGCAGCAAGAATCTTACCTTCAACACCACGATCACCAAAGCCACCAGGAACTAGGATTGCATCTAGGCCTTCTAAAACTTCTACGCCACGAGACTCAACGTCTTGTGAATCTACGTATTTAATATTAACGCTTAGGCGATTTTTCAAGCCCGCGTGTTTTAGCGCTTCATTTACTGATTTGTATGCGTCTGGTAGTTCAATGTACTTACCAACCATACCAATCGTCACTTCACCCGTTGGGTTAGCTTCTTCGTAAATTACTTGTTCCCATTCAGACAGGTCTGCTTCTGGAGCTGTGATGCCGAAACGCTTACATACAAGTTCATCAGTGCCTTGAGCTTTAATAAGCTGAGGGATCTTGTAGATAGAGTCAACATCGCGCATAGAAATAACTGCATTTTCTTGCACATTACAGAACAGAGCAATTTTCTTACGCTCGTTCGAAGGAATGTTGCGGTCTGAACGACAAACTAGAATGTCTGGCTGAATACCAATAGACAGCAGCTCTTTTACAGAGTGTTGCGTTGGCTTAGTTTTCACTTCGCCCGCAGCTGCTAGGTATGGCACTAGAGTAAGGTGCATGAACATTGCGCGTTCACGGCCTAGCTCTACTGCTAGCTGACGAATCGCTTCCATGAATGGTAGAGATTCGATATCACCAACCGTACCACCAACTTCAACAAGCGCGATATCGTGGCCAGCTGCGCCAGAAATTACACGTTCTTTGATAGAGTTAGTGATGTGCGGGATAACCTGAATAGTTGCACCTAGGTAATCACCGCGACGCTCTTTAGCGAGTACGTCTGAGTAAACACGACCTGCAGTGAAGTTGTTACGCTTAGTCATCTTGGTGCGAATGAATCGCTCGTAGTGACCAAGGTCAAGGTCAGTTTCAGCGCCATCTTCCGTAACGAACACTTCACCGTGTTGAGTCGGGCTCATTGTGCCTGGATCAACGTTGATGTAAGGGTCAAGCTTCATCATAGTCACTTTAAGACCACGAGCTTCTAAAATAGCCGCAAGAGATGCTGCTGCAATACCTTTACCTAGAGAGGATACAACCCCGCCAGTAACAAAAATGTAATTTGTCGTCATGTTTAACCTGAAATTGGTTGAATGAGGGAAATGGATTACTTCTGGACGGGATGAAAATATACCAGAAGCCCCTTATCGCCACAACGTGAAATCTATCACACTGCTATTTTTTATTTTTTGCTTCAAATCAATTCATGATAAAAGCTTTGATGATCTTTTCTCCGCCACTTTGACTTCATCCCATATGGAATCAAGCTGTTGTAGAGAAAAGTCGGTCAAAATTTTATCTTGCTGACGAACTTTTTGTTCCACACCTTTAAAGCGGCGTGAAAATTTTAGATTGGCTTTATTGAGAGCCGTTTCTGGATTTTTACCCAAATGTCGCACTAAATTGACGGTAGCAAACAACAAATCACCCAGTTCTTCTTCAACTAAATCTTCGTTTGGCGTTACTTGAAGTGCTTCTTCTAGCACCTCATCAACTTCCTCTAAAACCTTATCAGCGACTGGACCAATAGAGTCCCAATCAAAGCCAAATTTCGCGACTTGCTTTTGAATCTTTGTAGCACGCGAAAGTGCAGGTAGAGAGTTTGGTATTGAGTCTAGAATACTTTCTTGAGTTTTGCCTGCCTGTGCTTTTTCTTTGGCTTTTTCAACTTCCCAGTTGGCATTAATTTCTTCATCACTGGCAAACTCTGTATCAGAGAACACATGCGGATGGCGGCGTGTTAGCTTCTCATTGATACCGTCGACCACATCAGAGAACTCAAACAAGCCCTGCTCTTTCGCCAGTTGGCTGTAGAAGATCACCTGAAACAGCAGGTCGCCCAACTCTTCTTGTAGATTCGGCCAATCTTTGTTGTGAATCGCGTCCACCACCTCATACGTCTCTTCGATAGTATGCGGCACAATTGTTTCAAAATTTTGTTTCAAATCCCAAGGACAGCCACCTTCAGGATCGCGCAGCTTAGTCATGATCTGTTCAAGTTGTTCAATCGGGTGATTCATCGTTTTCTTCCTATTCACTGTCTTTGATTTTTAAATTTATAACGTCTTCTAAAACTAAAAAAGGTGAGTAGCCAAAACCACTCACCTTTCTATTCTTCTTGTTAAGCCAACGTGTCACTCAATGCATTGTTCGGTTTTTACTAAGTAATTAGCTCTTGTAACAAGGCAGTAAACTTATGAGGCTCCTGAGCATAGCTTGCCTATGTGATGGAGTGAAATAAGTGAAACTAACGAAGTTAGAAAGCCAAGTACGACGTAAAAACTAGCCCAAGCGTTTAACACTCATGACATCTTTGATTTGTTCGACTCGGCTCGTCACTCGACTCAGAATTTCAATGTTGGTCACTTCCAAATCGAAATCCATCACCGACAGCTGACGTTTATAGTCAATACGGCTCTTCATTGTCGTCACACTGACTTTTTCGTTCAAGAACAGGGATGTAATGTCTTTCAACAAGCCGGTACGTTCTAGCGCCTCTACACGCAGTGTTAAGATATACGAGCCTACAAAACCATCTCCCCACACCGTATCGATGATACGTTCAGGGGCATGTAGGTTAAGTTCACTTAACTGCTCACAATCGCTGCGGTGTACTGAGATACCACGCCCTTGAGTAATGTAACCTTTGATCACATCCCCCGGGATTGGCTGACAACAACGAGCCAAGTGGGTCATTAGGTTATCAACACCTTCAACAACGACAGCATCCTTTTTCGGACGGCTCTGATGTGCTGGCTTATTGTCAGACTCAAGCAACTTCTCGAGTGCTTTCTTATCTTCTTCTTCAGCCGTCGGCTTATTGACCAGAGCATTGATGTGATTAACCACTTGGTTAATACGCAAATCACCGCTACCAATACCTGCATACAATTCATCAGGTGTATTGACGTTGAATCGTTTCAGCGCATATTGCTCAGCATCTTTCAGTGTTGCGCCGACTCTGCCTAGCTCGACTTCTAGGATGTCTCGTCCAGCTTCGAGATTTTTCTCACGACTCTGAGCGCGGAACCAAGCGTTAATTTTTGCTCGAGCTCGACTTGAATGAACAAAACCTGTGGTCGGATTTAACCAATCACGTGATGGATTCGGTTCTTTTTGAGTAATGATCTCAACTTGATCGCCCATCGCCAACTTATGAGTAAACGGAACGATTCGACCTGCGACTTTGGCACCGATACAACGGTGTCCAACCATCGAGTGAATGTGGTAAGCAAAATCCAACGGCGTTGCACCCATTGGTAAATCGACCACATCACCGCGTGGTGTAAAGGCATAGACTCGGTCATCAAAGACTTGGCTACGTACTTCATCCAGCATTTCGCCAGAATCCGACATCTCTTCTTGCCAGTCGATAAGCTTACGCAACCACGTGATTTTCTCATCGTAGCCACTGCGTACACCGCTAGAAGCACCTTCTTTGTACTTCCAGTGCGCAGCCACACCTAACTCAGAGTCTTCGTGCATTTGCTTGGTACGGATCTGAATTTCGATGGTCTTGCCTTCAGGGCCAAGCACTACGGTATGAATCGATTGGTAACCATTGGGCTTAGGATTCGCCACATAGTCATCAAATTCACTTGGAAGATGTTTATATTTGGTGTGAACCACACCTAGACCGGCATAACAGTCTTGCAGTTGGTCGGCAATAATACGTACCGCACGCACGTCAAAAAGCTCATCAAACTCTAAGCCCTTTTTCTGCATTTTACGCCAGATGCTGTAGATGTGTTTGGGACGACCGCTGACTTCAGCATTGATGCTTGAACGGTTCATTTCTGATGTTAGGTCATCAACAAAGTCAGTGATGTATTGTTCGCGCACGATACGACGCTCTGACAGCTGTTTGGCAATCTGCTTATAGGTATCTGGTTGTTGATAGCGGAAAGCGTAATCTTCAATTTCCCACTTTAGCTGACCAATGCCCAAACGGTTTGCAAGAGGCGCATAGATGTTAGCACACTCTTTCGCTGCCGCACGGCGAACAGCATCAGGGGCCTTTTTTACCTCGATGAGGTTGCAAATTCGTTCTGCTAGCTTGATGACGACGCAGCGGAAATCATCGACCATGGCCAGTAACATTCGACGAACGTTATCTACTTGTCCCGAGGCAGCACTGCCTTCAAGGGTAACGTTGAGCTGGCCCAAAGCTGCCATTTCTTCAACGCCATCAATTAACTTTACGGTCTCTTTACCGTAGCTTTCTTCAAACGCTTCACGTCCAAAAACGCCGCTTGAAACAACGGGGAAAAGTTGCGCTGCAATTAAAGTGGCACGGTCCATCGACAACGTAACCAAGATTTCGATCATCTCACGTCCACGCCAAAGCAGGAGCGACGCTTGCTCGTGATCTTTTAATAGCTCTTCACAGTGACGATAAACTTTGGTCAGTTTATTCGAGGTTTTTACGTCTTGATTCAGTGACGCAATCCAACTTTCTAGCTCAAACTGTTCGCTTGGGTTTAAATGTGCGCTTCGTACCGCAACCATCATGCCTTCCTAGTTATTATGTTTTATACCCAATTCAATATGACTAACTGATTCCAAGTTAGTTCGACTCATATTGATATCAGCGCAGGCTTCCCTGCGCCTTTGTGATTCATTTTTAAGCCTTATTTAAGGGCTTCTAAGCCTTGATAAAGAGAGCCATCGATTCTAGATGACTGGTATGGGGAAACATATCCAACATACCAAGTTTGGCTAATTGATAGCCTTGTTTTTCTAAACTCTCAGAATCTCTCGCTAGAGTAGCAGGATTACACGAAACATAAACCACACGCTTCGCTCCTAACGCTGAAATTTGATCAACGATCCCACTCGCTCCAGCACGTGCAGGGTCAAGTAGTACTTTATCGAATTTCTCTTTTGCCCAAAGCTGTGAAGATAAATCTTCTTCGAGGTTCGCTTGGTAAAACTCCGTATTGCTTAACTGGTTTAACGCCGCATTAGCCGTTGCCTGTTGAACCATTTCATCAACGCCTTCCACACCAACGACAAACGCCGATTGTTGTGCGATAGGCAGGCTGAAGTTGCCTAAACCACAAAACAGGTCAAGCACACGCTCATCCGCTTGAGGCTCTAACCACTCAATCGCTTGAGCAACCATCTGTTGGTTCACTTTCTGGTTAACTTGTATAAAGTGGTTTGGCTCAAAAGGTAAGGTTACACCGGTTTCACTATAGCTTGGCGTATCACCCACCAAACGAACCAACTTATCGGTTTCAGGCATCGAGTACAGCGTTGCACCTTCTTCTTTCGCGAGCGTCATCAACGCTTGCTCATCTTTTTCAACCAAAGGTTTAAGGTGACGCAGCACCATAACAGGGCCAGTATCACCCAACACCAATTCAACATGTCCTAAAGACGTAAGGCTACTGAAAGTGTTCAGTAAACTTTTCAGTTTTGGCAGCAATACATTAAGGCGAGGGTCAAGCACCGCGCAGTCGGTGATGTTTTCAATCTGTTTACTTTGTTTCTTACGGAAACCAAACTGAAGCTGCTGTGTCTTCTTATCAACAAATAGACTGATACGCGCGCGACGACGATAACCGGTTTCATCACCGACAATCGGCTGGGCGACTTCGGTGTTAGCCGTTTGGTATTTGCTCATCAGGTGCGTCAAAGATTGTGATTTATGCTCAACCTGAGATGAGTAACCGAGATGTTGAAGATGACAGCCACCACACTGATTAAAGTGCTTACAAAATGGCTTTAAACGCAACTCACTCGGTTGGAGTAATTTGATAAGTTTTGCTCGCGAAAACTTACTTTTGCTCTCAGTAAGTTGAATAACCACCTTCTCACCGGGCAATGCGCCATCAATGAAAACTGGTTTGTTCTTCTGATAAGCGATGCCAGCGCCATTATGATCCATTCGTTCAACCAAAACCGATTGATGCTTGGTCTCGAGTTGAGTTTTCTTTTTGGGTTGGAAAAAACGTGCCATTGCTTGTGCCTAATGTATCTTTTAATAAGTAATTGGTATCCAGGACTCACTATTCTGTCTTGGAATCATTGTCGAACGTCACGGCTTTGATTAAGCTTACCGTTCACTTAACCGCCATTGTGTGCGTTATTTTCCCATATCCAGACCTCGATGTAATTAAAGAACATGACCAGATATGGCTTAAGAGCCCGTGTAATTACCTTAACTCTAGCTCCAACCCTAATTATTGGGCTGCTATTGAGTGCATTTTTCTCATTTAACCGCTATCAAGACCTTGAAGGTCAAGTGGTTAACACTGGTACTAGCATCATTGAACCACTAGCGATTGCGAGTGAGTCTGGCATGAAGCTCGAAAGTCGAGAGTCTGTTCGTCAGCTGATTAGCTATGCGCATCGAAAAAATTCTAAGCTGGTGCGCAGTATTGCGGTGTTTGATGAACGTCATGAGTTGTTTGTAACGTCAAACTTCCATCCTGATTTTGAAAGCCTGACCTATCCGAAAGATAAACCGATTCCGCATTTAAGCTCATCGAACCTGCTCGATAATACGCTGATTCTTAGGACACCTATCATCGCTGAGGGACAATACATCAACTCAGCTAATGGCCAGTCTCAAGCGAACCAAGCGATCGGTTATATTGCGATAGAGTTAGACTTGTCGTCACTTCGATTGCAGCAATATCAAGAAGTGTTCTCTGCCTTCTTGGTGCTGATCCTCGGTCTTGGGCTTTCTGGGGTATTTGCCTTCCGCTTGATGCACGATGTAACCCAACCGATCACACACATGAAAAACATGGTCGACCGAATTCGTCGTGGCCACTTAGATGTGCGTATCGAAGGCAAAATGCATGGCGAGCTTGATTCACTGAAAAACGGTATCAACGCGATGGCGGTCTCGCTATCAGAATATCACGTCGAGATGCAACACAGCATCGACCAAGCAACATCTGATCTGCGTGAAACCCTAGAGCAATTAGAGATTCAAAACGTTGAGTTAGACATTGCGAAAAAACGCGCTCAAGAAGCGGCACGTGTTAAATCTGAGTTCTTGGCTAACATGTCTCACGAATTGAGAACACCGCTTAACGGTGTGATTGGCTTTACTCGTCAGATGCTCAAGACACACCTATCGAACAGCCAAACCGATTACCTGCAGACCATTGAGCGTTCGGCCAACAACCTACTCAGCATCATCAACGATATCTTGGACTTCTCAAAACTTGAAGCCGGCAAACTCGCTCTAGAAAACATTCCATTTGAGTTCCAAGCGAGCCTAGAAGAGGTGGTTAACCTTCAAGCCACTAATGCTCATGAAAAAGGTCTTGAGCTTACGCTTAAGATCGACCCGAAAGTACCACCAGGCGTTGTTGGTGATCCACTGCGTATCCAACAGATCCTGACTAACCTCGTGGGTAACTCGATCAAGTTTACCGAGCGTGGCAACATTGACATCAGCGTTGAACTTCGTTCACAAAGCGAAGACAGCATTGAGCTGCAGTTTATGGTTCGAGATACGGGCATTGGTATCTCAGAGCGCCAACAAGCACAACTTTTCCAAGCCTTCAGCCAAGCCGATGCGAGCATCTCTCGTCGTTATGGTGGTACAGGCTTAGGTCTGGTAATCACCCAAAAACTGGTCAGCCAAATGGGCGGAGAGATCAGCCTAACCAGTCGTCTTCACCAAGGCTCCACCTTCTGGTTCACCCTGAGACTATCGACTACCGATATGCCGATGACAGAATTAATTGAGACTCAGTGCCTGCAAGACAAGCAACTGCTGCTTATCGAGCCAAACATGCAAGCGGCATCAATTACTCAGCAGATCCTAACCCAAGAAGGCTTGGTGGTAACGTACCGTTCGGTTATGCCTGACGAATCTACCTCGTATGACTACGTTCTACTTAACTTAGCCGCGAACCAAGAGTATCAATTTGATACCGTGAGTGGTTGGGCGATTGGCGCGAAGAAGATCGCTCAGAACGTGATTATTGGTACACCAAGTACCGAGCTAGCGTTGGGTGAGCAATTGATGAAAGAGGTCGATGTTCAATGCATTACTAAGCCTCTCTCTCGCAAGAAGTTGCTGCAAACTTTGGTATCAAATCAAGCGCCAACCTTAATTGCACCCGCTATTGAAACACATTCAGAAGAGAAACTACCGCTTACGGTTTTGGCGGTCGACGACAACCCAGCCAACCTTAAACTGATTACTGCGCTGCTAAAAGAGCGCGTAGAGACAGTGATCAGTTGTACTAGTGGTCAGAAAGCTCTCGACAAAGCGACAGAGACTCCATTTGATGTCATTTTCATGGATATTCAAATGCCGCAGATGGACGGCGTGACCGCTTGCCAAAAAATTAAGGCTTTGGCGAACAATGCAAACACGCCTGTGATTGCTGTTACTGCACACGCGATGGTTGGCGAACGGGACCGTCTACTTGAAGCTGGCATGGATGACTACCTAACCAAACCGATTGAAGAGCACGTGTTACAGCAGGTTCTGATTCATTGGAGCCCTACCTCTGAGGTTGAGCACATTGATAAAATAGACCCAGATCACCCGGCGGTCTCTGCTGAAATCGACCATAGCTCTGTTTCAGAAGTTGAAGCCAGCGAGCACAAGAATATCATCATTGATTGGCAAGCAGCTATGAAGCAAGCCGCCAACAAAGAAGACCTCGCACGCGATATGCTGCAAATGCTCGTAGATTTTATTCCTGAAGTTTATGAGGCTGCAGAGAAAGCGATAGAAGACAGTGACTACCCCGTTGAAGCACTGACACACATCATCCACAAGATGCATGGCAGCAGCTCATACAGCGGTGTACCAAGGCTGAAGTCGGTATGTGCAACGATAGAGAAAGAACTTCGTTCAGGCACTTCTGTTGAAGACATTGAACCGGAGCTTTTTGAACTTCAGGATGAATTAGATAAGGTTCAAGCAACCGCGATTCATTATTTGAAACCAGCCAAGAACTAGCGAATACTTCTTACACACAAATATTCATTAAACGGTTTACCAGCCAATAAAAAAGCAGAGCTCATGAGCTCTGCTTTTTTCTGTTTAGTGCCTAGAGCACCAGATATAATACCAATAACAGTAAGTAAGTGATCAAAAATAGCGTAGGAAAAAAGCTTGAGAACAAGGCAGGATTTTTCGATAAGTAGTTATTCTACAATCAAAAATTCTAACGAAGTTATCGAGTTTTTTAACAAGCTAGGGTGAACAGTTATTTACTACGATTGGTATAAAGTAACGGTAATCTATTTACGACTCGAGTAGTACCGTCGCCACCGCATAATGGCGCTCATCAGAGATAGTCAGGTGAATCGACTTTGTACCACTCGCATCTGCGATTTCACGCGCTTTTTTATGCAGGCTTAGAACTGGCTTGCCATGCTCATCGTTTGAAATCTCGAAGTCGTGGAAGGTCACACCAAGAGCGATGCCTGTGCCTAATGCCTTAGACGCCGCCTCTTTTGCAGCAAAACGCTTTGCAAGGTAACGCCCTTTTTGCTTAAGTTGCTGGAATACTTCAAATTCAGAATCGGTCAAAATACGCTGAGCGAAAGCCTCACCACTTCGTGATAATGCCTTTTCAACACGTTCAATTTCTGCGATATCTGTACCTAATCCAACAACAGCCATGTTTACCCTACTACCAACTTCTATCTATTAACTTTTCGATTCTACTGATTAACCGCTTAACGCTTACAACTAAACGAATGCCGAGTTAAAGAACTAAGCGTTGTTGCGCGCTGTTTCCATCACGGCTTTCATGTCTGCAACGGCTTTATTCAAACCATCAAAGACTGCGCGGCCCATGATCGAGTGACCGATGTTCAACTCGTAAATCTCAGGAAGTGCCGCAATCGGCGCTACGTTATGGTAAGTCAGACCGTGACCCGCATTGACGGTAATACCAAGGTCGTCTGCGTAGCTTGCACCTGCAGCAATCTTTTTAAGCTCGTCTTGTTGGTCTTCTTCAGTTTTAGCATCAGCATAGTGGCCAGTGTGCAGTTCAATGAACGGTGCGCCACACGCTTTCGCAGCATCGATTTGCTCACGATCGGCATCGATAAACAGAGATACTTTGATACCAGCAGCCGACAATTTTTCGGTCGCCGCTTTGATCTTTTCAAGTTGACCAACCACGTCCAAGCCGCCTTCCGTCGTCAGCTCTTCACGCTTTTCTGGAACCAGGCAAACGAACTCAGGATTAGTATCGAGTGCAATTTGAACCATCTCGTCCGTTACGGCCATCTCTAAGTTCATGCGAGTCTGGATTGTCTCAGCAAGAATTCGTACATCGCGATCAACAATATGACGGCGATCTTCACGCAAGTGAATCGTAATGCCGTCAGCACCCGCACGTTCAGCAATTTCAGCTGCGTGTACTGGGTCTGGATATTTAGTACCACGTGCATTACGTAGAGTTGCAATATGGTCGATATTAACGCCTAAAAGGATTGAGCTCATTTTCCAATACTCCGTGCTCTAGAGAGGGCTATTGTTGGCATAAATAGCTCTCTACTTTTTAATGGTTTGCCGCCAAGATACGGCTTTAAGGCTATGCGTGTAAAGCGTTTTGCCGCTTTTAACTGCTCTTTAGTGATAAACCTACGCTCACTGATTGCGATAAGTTCATCGCCCATAAAAGTCAGGTTATCTCGACGCACCGAAGCGATGAAGCCTTTCTGCTCTCGATAGCGATAAGTCATGCTCGGATCAATCGCTTCGCCAGTGCCCGCGCAGTGTAAAAAGTCGACGCCATACCCCATAGCGGAAAGTAGAGCCAATTCAAAACGACGTAGCGCTGGCTCAGGGTTCTCATTATGAGCGAGTTCTGTTAAGGCATGAAGATAGTCATGAAAAAATGCGGGCATGGCCACTTCGGCCATCAACACTCGCCCAACTAATTCATTAACGTACATTGCTGAATACAGATTAATGCCGGCAAGAGGAAGCCCCAAGCTGATCGGTTCAGCTTGGCGCAACGTTTTCATTGAACCATTGCCAGACCACTTAAGCAGTAGCGGCGTAAAAGGTTGCAATGCACCTTTCAAATTAGAACGCTTACTCCGCGCACCTTTAGACATCAACGTCACCCGGCCGTACTCTTCGCTGAAGACGTCCAGAATCAGGCTCGACTCACTGTATGGTCGACGGTGCAACACAAAGCATCGCTGTAACCCTTCGCTCAATCACTTACCCTTCTTACAGATACAAAAAGAGAGAGTTCGCACTCTCTCTTGTATTTATATTCAATTCAACTTTCTTAATATCAGAAAGTGACGTTCAATATATTATAGATCGTCGATGTAGCCTAACGAGCGAAGTGCACGCTCATCGTCAGCCCAACCAGACTTAACTTTAACCCAAGTCTCTAGGTAAACCTTACGACCGAACAGTTCTTCCATGTCGATACGAGCTTCACGACCAATCGTTTTGATCTTCTCGCCCGCTTTACCAATTACCATCTTCTTCTGACCAGTACGTTCAACAAGAATCAAAGCATTGATGTGGAAACCATCGTTATCTGGGTTGTAATCAAAACGCTCGATCTCAACCGTTACTGAGTAAGGTAGCTCTTCGCCTGTGAATCGCATCAGTTTTTCACGGATGATTTCAGAGGCCATAAAGCGCTGTGAGCGATCCGTTACGTACTCTTCAGGGAAGTGGTGCGTCGCTTTTGGTAAAGAATTACGAACGTGCTTACGCAGTACATCGATATTCTTACCTTGCTTCGCCGAGATTGGCACAACATCAAGGAAGTCCATCTTCTTAGACACTTCCATCATGTGTTGCATCACGTCGGTACGGTCTTGAACGTTGTCTACTTTGTTAATGCAAAGGACAACTGGGAAATCTGTTTTTCTCAGCTTGTTCAGTACCATTTCATCGTCGTCAGTCCAGTGAGTACCGTCAACAAGGAAGAATACTAGGTTCACATCGCTCAATGAACTGTTCGCCGCACGGTTCATCAAACGGTTGATTGCACGCTTTTCTTCGATGTGAAGTCCAGGTGTATCAACGTAGATCGCTTGGTAATCACCTTCAGTTTCTACACCCATAATACGGTGGCGTGTTGTCTGAGGTTTACGTGATGTGATCGAGATTTTCTGACCCAAAATATGGTTCAGAAGCGTCGATTTACCTACGTTTGGTCGACCCACAATAGCGATGAAGCCACAGTGTTGGTTTTCCGGTAGGCCCGTTTTTTTGCTATCAGATGAAAAGAATGCATCGATATCGAAATCTTGATTGTTATCAGACATTGCTTAGTTGCTCTAATGCTGTTTCAGCAGCCGCTTGTTCTGCCTTGCGGCGGCTAGTGCCTTTACCGATAACAGGTTTATCCACACCTGCCACTTCACACTCAACCGTAAACTCTTGGTTGTGTGCTTCACCTTTAATATTAGTCACTGTGTAGACAGGTAGGGGATTTCTTCGACCTTGTAAAAACTCTTGTAAGCGAGTCTTTGGATCTTTTTGAGATACACCAGGCTGAATAGACTCTAGGCGAGATTGGTACCAGCTTAAAATAATACGGCGAACAACCTCGGTATCACTATCTAAATAGACAGCGCCGATGATCGCTTCAACTGCATCCGCTAGAATAGAATCACGACGGAAACCGCCACTCTTCAACTCACCTGGACCTAATTTTAAGTAATCTCCTAGTTCGAATTCACGACCTAGTTCTGCCAATGTATGACCACGTACTAATGTTGCGCGCATGCGGCTCATATCACCTTCGTTTACCTTAGGGAAACGGTGGTAAAGATCATCAGCGATAACAAAACTTAAAATTGAATCGCCCAGAAACTCAAGACGTTCGTTATGTTTACCTGCGGCACTGCGGTGAGTCAGCGCCAAATGGATAAGATCGGCATCATTAAACTGATAGCCAATCTTTCTCTCTAGTTTATCAATTGGAGAATTCATGCTCTCTCGATGTGTTATGTGATCGATTAGTGAATCCCACCGATGCGATTAAAACGCACACCAGTAGGAATCCATGTTGGAAGTACACTGTCTGAACCGCGTTCGAATTCGAAGCTGATCCAAATAGCAACGGCCTTACCAACAAGGTTTGCTTCAGGGACAAAGCCCCAGTAACGGCTGTCAGCACTGTTGTCACGGTTATCACCCATAACAAAGTATTGGCCTTCTGGAACGATCCACTCGTTAATACCATTGCGAGGTTGATATGCTTGCACACGATCACGGCGTAATGGGTTAACTAAGATTTGGTGCTCCACGTCACCCAGTTGTTCATTCAACTGAATTAGAGGCACACCATCTTGAATAAATTGGCTTTCTTCAACGTTACTCAACTTCACTGGTTTACAGCTACTGCCACCCTTCGCTTGAATGCAGATTTCTTTATTGCTGCTGTAGCGAATGGTATCACCCGGCATACCAATAACACGCTTGATATAGTCGATATTCGGCTGAGGTGGGTATTTGAATACGATTGAATCACCACGTTCTGGTTTGCCTGTTTCTACCAATTGAGTGCGCCATACAGGATCTTTTAGACCATAAGCGTACTTTTCTACCAAGATGAAATCACCAACCAATAGTGTTGGCATCATCGAGCCAGATGGAATTTGAAACGGTTCATAAATAAATGAACGCAAAACCAAAACAAATGCAATTACAGGGAAAATGGACACACTGTTCTCAACCCACCAAGGCTGAGCCGTAACTTTTGCGCTGGTTGCAGCGTCTAGGCCATTCGACTGTGCTTCAACGTCAGCCAGTTTTTGTTGGCGCTTCTTCGCCCACACAAACTTTTCCAACGCCCATACAATGCCAGTCACTAGAGTTACGATCACTAAGATAAGCGAAAATGTATTAGCCATTGATATCCCTTAAATTTCATTTCTTTACAAAATAACGAAAGTGAAAGAGTATAACCCTTTCACTCTGCTTAATATTTCTAATCCGTATCAATCATGCTGACTAAATGCTGGGGGAGATTACGCAGGAAAAATCGTTTAGTTCGAGGCGCAAAGTGCAGTGACTAGTGGGCCTAATTGCAATCTTTGCAACAAAGAAATAAACGATTTTAACCAGTAATGTTCAGCAGATAGTTAGTGCGATTGATACCTAGTCTTTGCCAACATGAAGAATTGCTAAGAATGCTTCTTGAGGCAGTTCAACGTTACCGATCTGCTTCATACGCTTCTTACCTTCTTTTTGTTTCTTAAGAAGTTTCTTCTTACGACTGATATCACCACCGTAACATTTTGCGATTACGTTCTTACGCAGTTGTTTCACTGTAGAACGAGCAATAATGTGGTTACCAATCGCGGCTTGAATCGCGATATCAAACATCTGGCGAGGGATGAATTCTTTCATCTTCTCAACCAGTAGACGACCACGAGACTGGGCAATATCTTTGTGTGTAATGATCGCCAGTGCATCAACCGTTTCACCATTCAACAATACATCTACACGTACCATGTTTGATGCTTCGTAACGTTGGAAGTTGTAATCCAATGATGCATAGCCACGAGATGTTGACTTCAGACGGTCGAAGAAGTCTAGAACCACCTCAGCCATAGGAAGATCGTACGTCACAGCAACTTGGTTACCGTGATAAACCATGTCGACTTGCACGCCACGCTTCTCAACACACAGTGTGATCACGTTGCCTAGGTAATCCGAAGGTACCAGAATATTACAGCGAGCAATCGGTTCACGAATTTCTTCTAAGTCATTAATAGCAGGCAGTTTAGCCGGGCTATCAACATAGAGAATTGTGCCATCCGTTTTTACAACTTCGTACACTACGGTTGGTGCCGTTGTGATGAGGTCTAGGTCGTACTCACGCTCTAAACGCTCTTGGATGATCTCCATGTGAAGCATTCCTAAGAAGCCACAACGGAAACCAAAGCCAAGTGCTGCTGAACTTTCTGGTTCGTAAAACAGTGATGCATCGTTCAGGCTTAGTTTGCCTAGTGCGTCACGGAAGTTTTCGTAGTCATCAGACGATACAGGGAATAGACCTGCGTATACCTGAGGCTTTACTTTTTGGAAACCAGGTAGACGTTCTGTGCTGCCGCCTTTTGCAAGCGTCAACGTATCACCAACAGGTGCGCCAAGGATGTCTTTAATACCACAAACAACCCAGCCAACTTCGCCAGTATTTAGCTCAGTTGTGTCGATTTGCTTAGGTGTGAAGATACCTAGACGGTCAACACCCCAAACTTGGTCTGTCGACATTACTTTAATCTTGTCGTTCTTCTTCAGCTTACCGTTCTTGATACGAACCAAAGAAACAACGCCTAGGTAGTTATCGAACCAAGAGTCAATGATCAGAGCTTGTAGTGGCGCTTCTGGATCACCTTCCGGTGGCGGGATAGCCGTTACGATGTTTTCAAGAACGTCATCAACACCGATACCGGTTTTTGCAGAACAACGCGTCGCTTCCATCGCATCGATACCAACGATCTCTTCGATTTCTTCAGCAACTCGTTCAGGTTCAGCAGCAGGTAAGTCAATCTTGTTCAAGATTGGCACTACTTCCAGTTCCATTTCGATCGCGGTGTAACAGTTTGCTAGAGTTTGAGCTTCAACACCTTGGCCAGCATCCACTACAAGAAGCGCGCCTTCACAAGCGGCTAGAGAGCGAGATACTTCGTAAGAGAAGTCTACGTGTCCAGGGGTATCGATAAAGTTAAGTTGGTAAGTTTCACCATCTTTAGCTTTGTAATCTAAAGTCACACTCTGCGCTTTAATTGTAATACCACGCTCGCGTTCTATATCCATAGAATCGAGGACTTGAGCTGCCATCTCACGTTCACTTAACCCTCCACAAACTTGGATTAAGCGGTCAGAAAGGGTCGACTTACCGTGGTCGATGTGGGCGATAATCGAAAAATTACGAATGTGCTTCATAGGCTTGGTGTGACTAAACTCTTTGAATAGGGATAATAAGAAAGCCGCAACGCGTCCAATCTACAGTCAGCATTGGTGGCGGCATTTCAATCAAGTTGGCAGATTCTACCCAATTTAAGGGCAATAAGCATCATAAATTAGATGAGAGACTTGCCTAGGATTCTAATCAAGACAACTTCTTGCTTGGATTTGTCTTCCATTGGTTTAGCTAAGCGCTTCGCCAAACCAATACCACCAGCAGTAAACAGCGCTGCAGTT
Organism: Vibrio sp. 10N.247.310.24; assembly: GCF_041467175.1. Taxonomy (NCBI): domain Bacteria; kingdom Pseudomonadati; phylum Pseudomonadota; class Gammaproteobacteria; order Vibrionales; family Vibrionaceae; genus Vibrio; species Vibrio sp. 10N.247.310.24. Next base: position 49,112 of record NZ_JBFSUD010000010.1, on the reverse strand, counting down.
AAGATAACAATGCCCTCGCCCCCTTGAAGTAAGGGTTGTAACAAGAGTTGTCCAAAACCAGCACCAACCATCAACATGAAAAGCGGGATAAGATAAACAATAGCCGCAGACTGAAGTAGGCTTTTTTCTGGAAAGCCAATTTCTACGATCTGGCCTGCTTTAACTAAGCTTTGGGTTTTAAGCTGCCAAAACAAGGATTTATTGCCAACAGCCTTGGTCACAATACCCGTTCCGCAGCTTTTTTGAGATGAGCAGCTACTGCAACTAGTTTGTTGTTCGCAGCTCAGTTGAACAAAATATTGCTTACCTTTTTGTTCGACTGAGCTAACGGTTGCCAACGCAGTCATCATTGCGCTGGTGCCGGTTTATTGAACGTGACGGATTGAGCGATACGCTTGGCCGTTGCTGGCGGAATATCACCAACCACAGATATTTCTTTGTCGCCAATCACTAAGCTGTGCAAGGTTCTTCGCCCTTGGCGTACCAGCTGTCCTTTCAATGAATGTTCGTCTTTATCGGCGATATAAACCGAAAAGCTAAATAATCCATCACTGAAAAGCTGGCTTTCAACCATTTTCTCGGTCGCAGCCATTTGGTAACGGCTGAGTTCTTTCGATTTAAATCCTTCTGGCACCCACGAGGCTTGCCAGTCGGTCTCACTCACCAAGCCTTCTGGCAATGACAAAACCTTCGGCAATTTAGCTTGATTCAAGCCGCCCATTGCTTCTGCAATTTTATCGTTCACGACATAAGAGATAGTGCGGTACTGCTCAAGCACTTCGCCATCACGATCCAAAAGATCGGCACGCAAAGGAAGGTTGGTTTTCTCGTCGACCCAAACCACATAAGAGTATCGAAGGCCGTCTTTCGGCACGACGCGTAATACTTGCGTGGTACTGCCCGCCTCACGAGAACGCCCAACTTTTACAAAATCGTAGTATTGGTTGAGAGAATCGATATCTCGATTAATCATCGGAATGACAGGTGCAACCATGCTGCCAGACTGAATAGTAAATGGCTCTGTACCCGGTTCGATGTAGCTAACTTCATTACCACGTCGAATAACCTCACGAACAGGGCCGCTTAGATAAACAAGGTGTGCAAGTTGTTGGTCGTCATTAACTGCATGACGATAAAGCAGAGGTTCAATACTGCTCTTCTTTATCAATATGTAGGAGAGTTCGTAATTTAGATGCTGACTGGCCTCGTTCATTTGATGTAACAAGGCCCTTGCAGTGGTTTCCTCTGCAAAGGCTGTTGGAGACATCAAGCTGAACAGTGTCAGTGCACTGACCAGGATTTTCTTCATTCAATATCCGATTCTAGGTGTGCATCTTCCATTGGCGATGCATCACTGTTTAATCTTAGTTGTAGCTCATAATCTTCTAACAATGCATGAACGCGTTTGCGTTGCTCTTGCATGTTAGCTTCAGATGCAGGTCTCTCAACAGAGTCACGCGTTAAGCTTACTGGTTCCGCAGAACCTGCAAATGGAATCGTCTGGAGTACAGGCAACTGCTCTGGAGCTGCGGGATCGCTGCCGCCGTATTGCTGAACACCTAATACAACTGCTAATGAAACACACGCTGCCACGGCAACTTGTCCAAACTGTTGTAACCACGCAGGAAGCTGACGCTTCGCTTGCTGAGGTTTAGGCTGCTCTTCTATCGGAGCAACAATAGGTTCAACATTCACTTGGTGCAGGTTCGACATTGAACCATGTGCAGGCTCATCATCAAGCGCTGCCGCTACACTGTTAGCAATGTTCCACTCTGGAGTTTCTGGCGCATCCCCACGCATAACATCACCAATTAAATGGTAACTCTGCCAGGTATCCATGCTTTCTTGATCAGATTCGAGATCTACTATGAGAGCTTTATCGATCGTTTCACCATCCATGAGTGCCGAAAGCTTTTCTTTATCAGCCATTATTTTCACCATAATTATTACAAGTTCTAGCGTTGTAAAAGAGGTTTAATTTTCTTTTCTACCGCTTCACGAGCTCGGAAAATACGCGAACGTACGGTTCCTACAGGGCAATCCATTACTTCTGCAATCTCTTCGTAGCTCAAACCTTCGAGCTCACGCAACGTCATTGCAGTTTTTAAGTCTTCGGGTAGCGCTTCAATCGCTCCAAAAACAACTTGTTTCAATTCGTTTGACAGCGTTAAGTTCTCAGGGTTCGATATTTCTTTTAACGCGCTGCCTGTTTCGTAATATTCTGCATCTTCTGCATCTACATCTGTTGCTGGCGGCCTGCGGCTCTGGGCAACAATATGATTTTTAGCGGTGTTCACGGCAATTCGGTACAACCATGTATAGAAAGCACTCTCACCACGAAAGTTAGGTATCGCGCGGTAAGCTTTAATAAAAGCTTCTTGTGCTACATCAGGTACATCACCGGAATTATTCACGTATCGAGAGATAAGATTACAAACTTTGTTTTGATACTTAACCACTAATAAGTTAAATGCCTGCTTATCTCCACTCTGAACTCGCTCAATCAACACTTGATCGGTTAGCTGCTCGTTCATTCGAGCGGGTACTCCTATTGTTATAACCCTTACCTTCACAGATATGGGTACTAATTATGCGAAATGTAGTATTGACACCACCGTCTACAAGAGCACTATTGTGACTAAGCCAAATACCGAAAGTTCCAACTTTCCTAAAATTATTTGCCATTATTGTTTCACAATGTGATGTAATAAAAATAGTTATCCCTATCAATTTGGGGAAACTTGAGCAAAAGCAATGGTATTGAGCAATTAAATATTTCTAGATAGCTGTCTATATATTGATTTTGTGTCGTGTTTTAGGATGACTAGGGAAAGATTATAACAGTCTTACCCAAACTCCTAAAACAAGACGAAGTCAATTGAGCATGGACAACTCGACTATAGCCCGGGATTTAATAAGTTTTATGAACGCAAACCGTGAACATCAGTGTGATGTATTAGTGGTAGGAAGTGGTGCGGCAGGCTTGTCATTAGCCTTACGCGTAGCAGAACATGCAAAAGTAATTGTATTAAGCAAAGGACCACGCAGCGAAGGATCGACGTATTACGCACAAGGTGGTATTGCGGCGGTGTTCGATGAATCGGACAGTATTGAGTCTCATGTAGAAGATACTCAAATTGCTGGGGCTGGGTTATGCGAAGAAGATACAGTTCAATTCATTGCTGAAAATGCTAAAGAGTGTGTGCAATGGCTGATTGATGGTGGTGTTCCATTTGATAAAGATGAGAACAGCACAGAAGGCCAACCAAAATATCACCTCACTCGTGAGGGCGGCCACAGTCACCGCAGAATTCTGCACGCTGCCGATGCAACTGGCATGGCGATGCAAACCTCACTGCAAGATAACGTCAAAAATCACCCAAATATCGAGATCTTCGAGCGTCATAATGCGCTGGATTTAATCACCGAAGATAAGATAGGTGGTTCGAAAGACAAGGTTATCGGTGCCTACATTTGGAACCGTAACCAAGAGCACGTTGAAACCGTGCGCGCTAAATTTGTTGTATTAGCAACAGGCGGCGCTTCAAAGGTTTACCAATACACCTCTAACCCAGATGTCTCTTCAGGTGATGGTATTGCTATCGCTTGGCGTGCGGGTTGTCGTGTCGCAAACCTTGAGTTCAACCAGTTCCACCCGACTTGCTTATTCCACCCAGAAGCGCGTAACTTCCTACTAACGGAAGCATTGCGTGGTGAAGGTGCCTATTTACGTCGCCCAGATGGCTCTCGCTTTATGAAGGACTTCGATGAGCGCGGTGAATTGGCTCCACGCGATGTGGTTGCTCGTGCGATTGACTTTGAAATGAAGCGCTTAGGTGCTGACTGCATGTATGTTGATATCAGCCACAAGCCTGAAGAATTCATCACTACGCATTTCCCAATGATCCATACTCGCTTGATGGATTTGGGGATTGATATGACCAAAGAACCGATTCCAATCGTACCGGCAGCTCACTACACTTGTGGTGGTGTCATGGTGAATAAGCAAGGTCAAACCGACTTAACTAACCTATATGCAATTGGCGAAGTGAGTTATACCGGCTTGCACGGTGCAAACCGTATGGCTTCAAACTCACTGCTTGAGTGTGTGGTATACGCGTGGGCAGCCGCAAAAGATATCGTTGAAAACATCGACCAATCTCAACTGTGCGCTGAACTTCCGGCATGGGATGAAAGCCAAGTCACCAACAGTGATGAAGAAGTGATCATTCAACACAACTGGCACGAGCTAAGACTGTTCATGTGGGATTACATGGGTATTGTTCGAACGGACAAACGCCTTGAACGTGCAATGCGCCGCATTCAGATGTTGCAGCAGGAAACTCATGAGTACTACAGCTACTTTAAGGTTTCAAATAACCTATTAGAACTGCGTAACTTACTACAAGTGGCTGAGTTGATGGTTCGCTGTGCAATGCAACGTAAAGAGAGCCGCGGCCTACACTACACGCTGGATTACCCAGAACTTGCTGAAGACAGCGGCCCAACCATTCTGACACCAGAGAAAAACCAGTCTTAATTTTTGGTCATGGAAAAAGACGACAGGGAGCCTAGCGCTCCCTTTCTTTTATCTTTGGTTCTTGTTTATCCAATGCTTTCGTTTATCAAACGGACTCGTTGTAAATGCGCCAAGAAGTGTCGATATTCACGTTCATTGCAACTATCTCGCCACAACAAGACTGAATATCCGCACTCAAACTGCAATTTAACGAAGAACTGCGCCCAGATATTATCAACGGACTTAAGTGTGTAGGCTTGTTCATTGAGTCGGATCTCGCCATCTTCTTTATAGTCAAAGCACCCATGTGCTGTATTCAAGATTACATGATTGGCTTTAAACAAACTGAACACTAAAGCTAAACAATAGAGGGCAACAGCGAGTGGAATAGAAGAGAAAACGATGAAAAACAAAAGGCACCCAAAAACAGTGCCTTTTGCAAATAATGCGGAATACGAAGGGTTAAGCTGAAGCTTAACGAACCTTGCTGAGGTTATGCGCGACAATTTTATCAACCATTGAAGCATGGCCTAGGTTTTCACTGCGTCCGTGTCCCATTACCCAAGTAAACAGGTCTGGGTCATCACACTCTAATAGAGAAACAAACTCACGCTGCTCCTGCTCTTGCAATGAATCAAAACACTCTTCGAAAAATGGCATGATAACTACGTCAAGTTCCAACATGCCACGACGGCAACCCCATTTAATTCGTGCTTTCTGCTCTGCAGTGTACATTGGCTATCCTCACCTATAATTTTTCTTTCTCGGAGTGTAACAAGTCATACGCTCTGCAACTACTATGTGAGTCACAGTCCCTATCTAAGCTCACAAAAAAACCTAAGCTGACAAAGAAACAGAACCGGATTAACATAGAGCCAAATAAAATTCTTAGGAAAGATAAAATGGATTGGAAAAACACATTTCAGCCGCTCGCTCATACGCAAAATGAATCGCTTCCAGAACTGATGATGACACACGTGTCAGATTGGAGCGCAATTACCATGATAGGCGATGACAAAAAGTCGTACCTGCAAGGTCAAGTAACGTGCGATGTCGTCACTCTTCCTAATGATGAATCCACGTTAGGCGCGCATTGTGATGCGAAAGGAAAGGTTTGGAGTATCTTTCGTTTGTTCCACCACAATGGTGGCTACGCTCTTATGCAGCCTAAGTCTGCGATTGAAATCGAGTTAGTTGAAATTAAAAAATACGCCGTATTCTCTAAGGTTGATATCGAGCAAACGTCTGACGTTGTTATCGGTGTCATGGGCGCGTCAGCTGATCAATACATTGACTCAATTTCAGAAAGCCAAGGTAAAGTGCGTGTAATCTCTGGTGGCACCGCTGTTCAAGTCTCTGACAACCGCTGGGCTCTACTTGTTACGCAAGAAGCAGCAGAAGCCTTGGTATCAAGCAGCACTGCAGAAAAAGTATCAGAAGCGCTTTGGCAGTATCATGAAATTCTTGATGCTCAGCCGAACCTATCGAAAGCAGAGCAAAACGAACACATCCCTCAAGCACTCAACCTGCAAGCGATTGGCGGTATCAGCTTTTCAAAAGGCTGTTACACAGGTCAAGAAACAGTTGCTCGTGCCAAGTACCGTGGCATGAACAAGCGTGAGATGCGCATTGTTTCAGGAACGAGTTCAGATGTATTGTCTCTAGAGAATACGATTGAACTAGAGCGCAGCGTAGGTGAGAACTGGCGCGGTGCAGGCCGACTATTAAACGTCTATCAATTTTCTGATAATCAGGCGATTGGTTTGATGGTGTTGCCAAACAACCTTGATGACGATGTTCAGCTTCGATTGACTGCGCAACCTGAGCAAATATGGAATATTCTGCCACTGCCTTACAGCCTTGACGAAGAGTAGCCACGTGGAAACACTGATTACACAATGGTTAGATCAACAGCAGGTGGACTATCGCCTGTTGGTGCAAAGCAAGCCAACCACCAGCATCGAAGAGACAGCGCAAGAACGAGGTATTAATGCCTCTCAAATGGTCAAGTGCATCCTGCTTAAGGATATGGAAAACCAGTATGCGTTGGCCTGTACTCCTGGCGATCGCTCTATCGATCCAAAGAAAGTACGCTCGGTACTGAATTGCCGTCGAATGACCTGCGTATCACTCGCTGATGTTGAAGCCATCACCGGCTTTAAAGCTGGATGTGTTGGGCCTATTGCTCTAAAGAGATACATGCCGATCATTTTTGATCCTTCCATTCAGAGCAACTCGACCGTTACCATTAGCTCGGGAGATCGAATGGCTGGCGTTGCGTTGGATCCCAATGATCTCATAGCACTATGTGCACCGATCGTCGCTGACATCAGTCGATGAACGTTTCGAACAGATCATGCTTCGCAAACTTCATTTTAATATTTCATTGAGTACATTTTTAGTGTGAACTTCGTCATAAGAAAAACATACTCACCTTAAATAGTTACTCAAAATAAAAGCATAAGTAGTCACAAGGTTGAATTTGCGTTATTGTGATTTTACTGACTAGCCTTTAAGCAAATCAGTACAAGTGAATCCACTGAGTAACATCAGTATCCACTTTTGTGTAATGCATCTGTGACTATTCGCCCGTTTTAGACGGGCTTTTTTTTGTTCAAAATTTACAATTTGATTACACAAACAAAAAAATACCGCCTATTCTTATACTTGTAACATTAGCACTGCTTAATACCGGACAGGAAAGTTCGTAGCAGTTCACTACTCAGTACTATTTTGGGGAGGAGCTCACGTAAAAATAGATATTTACTGAAGAAAGTGCTTAGAACAGCACAAATATCTAATTAACGTCAACTCTACTGCATATTACTCCATGCTTATCACAATAATTATCTCGGAGTTTTTCTATAATATGCAGGCTAGGTAAATATAAGGATAATTAAAAATGAGACTGTTTAAGCGCTATACACCGAGTATGATTGCTAAACATGTAAGTCGACTTTTCAAAGGACGAATCTACATTTACGGCGTAGGTAAATTTGAGTTTGATAACGGTAAACTCGTACTACCAGACCGAGCAGAGAAGCGTCACTTCCAAACCGTGAAAGAAATAAATAGTGAAATCATGAAACTGCGCTGCGCGTACGCATGATCTGATAGTCTAAAGAATTAAAAACAAAAAGGGTTGGCATTATGCCAACCCTTTTTTCGTGTCCGTGATGTCGTCAATTGCTATCAACTTTAGCTACTGACCATCAACAGCAATCCATCTCACGCGACTATCGGTGTGCTACGGGGCGCTTAGCTAAATCCGGAAGATTGCCCGACAACCCCAGCGCTCGCTTCATTATCTCATCTTTCGCACCCGGTAATTGACCAGCAAGCTTCATACCGATACCACGAATCAGCTTCTTAGCCGGATTATCGCCTTCAAACAGATCTTTAAAGCCCTGCATTGAAGCAATCATTTTCGCCGCCTCAGCTTTTCTCCAGCGCTCATAGCCACGAAGGTTGCGCTTGGTGCCAATATCCTCACCAGAAGCCCATAGCGTTAACAGCTCTTGCGCTAAGCTTGCAGCGTCTAATAGACCAAGGTTCACGCCTTGCCCTGCTAATGGGTGAATAGTATGAGCAGCATCCCCCACCAAAGCTACACGCTCTACCGCGAAATCTCGCGCATATCGCATACGCAGAGGGAAGGCAAAACGCTCACCAACCACTTCGCATAATCCAAGCTTTGAGTCGAACTCTGCCGTTAGCTGCTTATTAAAATCAGCATCCGACATTGATACAAGCTTCTCGGCACGATTAGGCTCCGTAGACCAAACTATCGAGCTCATATTCGTTGGTTGCATTGGCAGGAACGCCAATGGGCCTTGAGGTGTAAATATTTGACGAGCAACGCTATGGTGCTGCTCTGAGGTTTTGATGTTCGCGACAATCGCACTGTGGCCGTAATCCCAATGAGTTAATGGGATATCTTGTTGCTTGCGAACCCAAGAGTTTGCACCGTCAGCTCCAACAACTAACTTTGCTGTCAGCGCTTGGCCGTTGTCTAACGTTAGCCATGCTTCGCTCTCACCAATCGCCATCGTTTTACACGTTGCAGGCATGTATAGGCTGACATTATCTTGCTTCTTAACCTGATCAAGCAGCGCTAATTGGATTACGCGGTTTTCTACAATATGGCCTAGGTTAGGCTGTGCTAAGCGTGTTGAGTCAAACTCAATGCGAGCAAAGCTGTCTTGTTCCCACACTTCCATCGCTTGGTAGGGCGCAGCACGTCTTTGTTCGATACCTTGCCATGCGCCTAGATTGCGAAGAATCACTTCACTCGAGCGGCTCAATGCCGACACACGCACATCAGGCAATTCGCTAAGCCCTTCGCTAGGCGCTCTGCCTTCAATGACCGCAATTCTTAGATCGCTGTCTTTCAGTGCAGCCGCAAGCGCTAGGCCAACCATGCCACCGCCAACAATCGCGATATCAACACTTTGCATCATTATTTATTACCTTATCTTTCTACTAGGCCAAGCGTATGACGCAAAAGTGGACCTTTAAGTGGTGGGAGGTTATCAATTACGGCTAACCCAAGGTTTCGCCCAATACGAGCGGTCAAAAAATCGTTTGAGAACAGATGAACTAGGCTTGAAGTCAACGTAATCGTCGTGTCTCTGTCTTGTTCTCTGCGCTTTCTAAAGTTAACAAGACCTGTGTAACGACCTACATCATCCAATTGAGTACATAATTCTTCCGCCAAGGAAGCCACATCACGAATGCCAAGATTAAAACCTTGCCCCGCAATAGGGTGAAGTGTTTGAGCAGCATTGCCAACAATGGCAAATCGATGAGAGATATTTTGCTGTCGGTGGCGAAGAATCAGTGGGTAGCTCGCACGCTTGCCGACTTTCTCTAGTCGGCCAAGTCGCCAACCGAAGTCATTCTGTAACTGCTCAAGAAATTCGTTGTCGTTTAAGGCCACCACTTTTTGTGCTTGTTCCGGTGACAAACACCAAACTAGCGATAAACGGTTGTCGCTCATCGGTAACAGAGCAACTGGCCCATGATGAGTAAAACGCTCAAAGGCTCGACCTTGATGGGGCTCACTAGCAACGATATTGGCAATCACAGCGACTTGTTCAAAGTCATGCTCACTCAATGAGATATTGAGTTGCTGACAACAGGTTGAGATTGCACCGTCAGCAGCAACCAATAACTTAGTCGTGACGGTTTGCCCACTTGTCAGCTCAATCGTCGTTAACGATTCATCACGTTCAACGGTTCTAACAGACTCAGGGCAAAGCATCGTAATTGCAGCTTCTGATTCTAATTTCTGCTGATAGATCCGCCCAACATCCGCTAACTCCACCACGTAGCCGAGCGCATCAACAGCAAGATCTTCACTGTAGATGTCTGTCATCCCAGCATGACCTCGATCTGATACATGGATATCTTTAATTGGGGTCGCTACCGGAGCGATAGATTGCCAAAGGCGCAAAGAATCGAGGATCTGCACCGTGCCATAAGACAGAGCGATCGAACGAGAATCAAAGCCTGGGTGAGCTTGATGATCAACCTGATAAGGCTCTACTACCGCAATCGATAGAGAACCTTGACTGAGGTGATTCAGAGCAAGGGCTAAGGTCGCCCCCGCCATTGCGCCACCAGCAATTACAACATCATACTGAGCCATTATAACCTCAAACCGACAAGCGGATTAATGAATGGTTGGAGCCGCATCTTCAGATGGGCGAGCACCGAATTCAGCATGAATCGTTAGTGCACACGCTTTTACGTGTTCAATAACGTGCTCTAGAAGCTGCGCTTGCTCTTCCATATCATCGTCTTCGTCAATGCCTAGCTTTGCCATCTCTTCAAGATCAGCTAATGCTTCTTTGGTACCGTCAGACGCTTTATTCAATTGAGCGCCAACCAAGCCTAAACCAGAAATAAAGTGGTTGATCCAATCTGACACACCATCAGCCAAATCAAACAAGCTTGCGCTTGCGTCTTCATCAGGCAGCAACATAGACAGTTCCATGCCTGAACCTGTGATTTCGCTGGTCGTCACCTTTAATGTAGCTTCCGCTAACGTTAATGCGCGATCTGGCCACCCCATGCCTTCATTGGTGTAATCAAAGATAAGTGGTTGCCAGCTTTTATCTGCTAGGTTTAAGCCTCCGCTCAACATACCCGTTAATAAACCATGCATCTCAGCAGGGTTTACGGCTAGGCTTGCCGATTGAAGTTCAGTCGCAACCGTTAGGTAGTCAGGTAAAGTAGTTTCGCTCATCAGATAGCTCGCTCAGTTATTCTTTATATCGATAGTATAATCGTACCACTTCACCCCAATTCTGGTAAGCGTCGATCCTGAGCAATTGAAGGACGACTGACTACCAATTGTTCAATTTGCTGAATTACTGTGTGCTCAAGCTCTCATTTACAAACAGTCACTCTGAAAAGCTTGAATCTTAATAGCGGTTTACCTATAGTTTCTCCCTCAGAGGAGATTGCTTCCTCATCGGTACTTGCACTTTTTCTTTCTCAAAAAATGATAAAGAGCAACAGCCTTAAATAGTGCGTTAAAGAGTTCATCCATCATGAGTAATCAAGCGGTAGACGTTGAAATATTAGGAAAACTGACTCGAGTGAATTGTCCCCCAGGGCAAGAAGAGTCATTGATTGCAGCGGCGGCCGATCTTGATAATCGATTGAAAGAGATGGCTGAACGTACTAAGGTAACCAATGAAGTGAAGCTGCTAACAATCGCAGCTCTGAATATTTGTTATGAGCTACAAACCAAGAAGTTTGAAGCAAACGACGAACAAAACGCACTGACCGAGCGAATGGAACAGCTCACGACATCACTTTCAGATGTCCTCAGTAAAGTTAAGCACGGACAGCAATAGCGTACACAAAATTTACCCTGGAGTGTTTGTCAGAGGATTCACGTCCCCGAGCCGATAAGCAATCCCTAAGGGTTAGTACTTGAGTGCTATTGAGCATGCTCGGTCCGCCGAGAAGCCTACGGTAATCATTGCTGATCCGCCTTGAACTCGCTGGTTCAAGGGCCATCTATTCTCAACGGCACTTTGGGGTATCCCTTCTTATGAAGACGCTCACACGCAGCGAATTTCGCAAACAGATCCGTATCAAGCGCAATGCCTTATCTGGCGACCAACAAACTCAATCCGGTTTAGATTTAGTCCAGCAGTGTGCTCAGCTTGATGAAGTTCAATCTGCTCAGCATATTGCACTCTATATATCCATCGATGGCGAACTCGATACCCAGCCTTTAATTGAATGGTTATGGGCGCAAGGTAAGCAAACTTATTTACCAGTATTGCACCCCTTCTCTGCCGGACATCTGCTGTTTCTGCACTACTCGCCAAGCACACCGACGGCTTTGAATAAGTACGGAATCGTTGAACCTCAGCTCAATCAATTGCTCGTCAAACCATGCCAACAACTCGACCTTATTCTCACACCATTGGTGGGCTTTGACTCTCAGGGGCATCGCTTAGGCATGGGTGGTGGATATTACGATCGCACCTTGACTCGATGGTTCGAGACGGGCAATGGCGCAACACCTATTGGCCTTGCTCACGATTGCCAACATGTCGATCGTTTACCAATTGAAGGTTGGGACATTCCGTTACCTAAAATCGTGACTCCGAGTAAAACTTGGCAATGGGAAAACAACCATTAAAGCGCTATAATCGCGCCGCAAACGTTAACCTCGATATCCAAAAGTTACCTCAATATCTAAACGTTAACTTCATCATTACGCAAACGATTAATTCAAAGCGCAAGACCTTATTCAGGAGAATGGCATGACTCAAGATGAAATGAAAAAAGCAGCGGGCTGGGCAGCACTTCAATATGTTGAAGAAGGCAGCATTGTAGGTGTAGGTACTGGCTCAACAGTAAATCACTTCATCGACGCACTTGGCACAATGAAAGACAAAATCAAGGGTGCGGTTTCAAGCTCTGTAGCCTCTACTGAAAAACTAGAAGCGCTAGAAATCAAAGTATTCGAATGCAACGACGTATTCAAGCTAGACATCTATGTTGATGGCGCTGACGAGATTAACGGTTCTCGCGATATGATCAAAGGCGGCGGCGCTGCTTTGACTCGTGAAAAAATCGTAGCAGCTATCTCTGATAAGTTTATTTGTATCGTTGATGGTACCAAAGCAGTTGATGTGTTGGGTAAATTCCCACTGCCTGTTGAAGTTATCCCAATGGCGCGTTCATACGTAGCACGTGAACTCGTAAAACTTGGTGGTGACCCAGTTTACCGCGAAGGCTGCACAACCGATAACGGCAACGTGATCCTAGATGTGTACGGCATGGCGATCGAAAACCCAAAACAGCTAGAAGATATCATCAATGGTATCGCTGGCGTGGTAACGGTTGGTCTGTTCGCTCACCGTGGTGCTGATGTAGTTATCACTGGCACGCCTGAAGGTGCAAAAATCGAAGAATAAATAATAGAAGATTGAGTTTTTCTGTTACTTCATTACAGACGGTGCCCTAGGGCGCCGTTTTTTTTGCTTTATTGCTGTAAAATTATGTCTTATTCCGTAATTTTCTTACCCAAAACATTTTTTTTTTGTTACTTTATTGTTCAGAAGACGCACAGGGAAAACGTTTGTCTCCTAACAAAGTGGTGAATTTGTTCCCCTTTCAGCCATTTTGTAGCACGTGCGCCGCATTTGCCCAACCTTTCCATTTTAAGGACGAGAACAATGGCCAAAGTTTCACTGGAAAAAGAAAAAATAAAAATTCTACTTCTAGAAGGTCTTCACCCTTCTTCTGTAGAAGTACTGCAAGCCGCTGGTTACACAAATATTGAGTACCACAAAGGCTCACTACCTGAAGATGAACTTCTTGAAGCAGTTAAAGATGCTCACTTCATTGGTATCCGTTCTCGCACCAACATCTCCCAAGAAGTTATTGATGCGGCTGAAAAGCTGGTTGCAGTCGGTTGTTTCTGTATTGGTACTAACCAAGTCAACCTTCAAGCAGCAGCAAAGCGCGGTATCCCTGTTTTCAATGCACCGTTCTCAAACACTCGAAGTGTTGCTGAACTCGTTCTAGGTCAGGTTCTATTACTGCTTCGCGGTATCCCAGAGAAGAATGCTCTTGCTCACCGTGGTATCTGGAAAAAGAGTGCAGACAACTCTTACGAAGCTCGTGGTAAGCGTTTAGGTATTATTGGCTACGGTCACATCGGCACTCAGCTGGGTATTATTGCTGAAAACCTTGGTATGCGTGTTTACTTTTACGATATCGAAAACAAGCTGTCTCTAGGTAATGCCACTCAAGTTCATACTATGACCGAGTTGCTGAACAAGTGTGACGTGATCTCTTTACACGTACCTGAAACCAATGAAACTAAAGACATGATGGGTAAAGAAGAGTTCGAGCGTATGAAGCCTGGCTCTATCTTTATCAATGCAGCTCGTGGCACGGTAGTTGACATCCCTGCTCTGTGTGGCGCTCTGGATTCTGGTCACCTGTCTGGTGCGGCTATTGATGTTTTCCCAACAGAACCAAAAACCAATGCAGACCCGTTTGAGTCTCCATTAATGCAGTTCGATAACGTGATTCTAACGCCTCATGTGGGTGGTTCAACTCAAGAAGCACAAGAGAACATCGGAGTTGAAGTTGCTGGCAAACTAGCGAAATACTCTGATAACGGCTCTACGCTATCAAGTGTTAACTTCCCAGAGGTATCACTGCCATTGCATACGGGCACATCTCGCTTGCTACACATTCACGAAAACCGCCCAGGTATCCTAACTCAGATCAACACCATCTTCGCAGAAGAAGGGATCAACATCGCGGGTCAGTACCTACAGACTGCAGCAGATATGGGTTATGTTGTGATCGATGTAGAAGCCGATCGCTCTGAAGAAGCACTGCTTAAACTGAAAGAGATCGAAGGCACAATCCGTGCTCGTCTTCTTCACTAATCATCGCACTAAAAATGCATAAAAAAGGCTCTCATCATGAGAGCCTTTCTAGTATTTGGCCTATCGTAGGTAATTAGATCACCATGATCCAAAAGCCTCTATAGCGCTATCTTATTCTTCGATCTGATAGATCACATTGACACGATCACGAATGGTGATCGTTGAGTCTTCATAAGAGTTCGATTCTGTTCTTGCATCCATCGCCATTGAACGCATTAGCACTGGCTGAGAAGATTGTGCGTTGTAATCAACACGCCAAACATCACCTAGCTCACGCTCAAAACCACTCGCTAATGATTTAGCTTTTGATGTCGCATCTTTGATCGCTTCTAAGCGTGCTTGCTCTTGATACTTAGCTTGGTCACGAACTTGCAGCTGGATATTATCGATTTGGTTAATACCCTGTCCTATTGCAATATCCATGTACTCATTGAGATTAGCGAGCTCATTCACTTGAACGCTCACATTGCGTGAAGCGCGGTAGCCAACCAATTCTGGTTTGCCATCTTTTGGATAATGGTACTGAGGAGATAGGTACAGATTAGAGCTGTGTACGCTCGCCTCATCTACGCCGGCTTGGTGCAGCTTATTTAGAAAGCCCGTTACCACTTTATCAACAGTACTTTTAGCCTGTTCAGCCGTCATCGTTGACTCTACCACTCTCACTGAGAATGTCGCCATATCTGGTGTCGCGATGACTTCACCATAACCTGTTGTTGAAATATGCGGAAAGGATGGAGAGTCAGCCAGTGATGGAAAGCTCACAGCACTCAACGCAGCAGTAAGAGTAAGAGTAAGAGTAAGAGACGTTGCTAACATCTTTGGTACAAACTTCATTAGGTAGACCTATGCTAAACAAATGTCCTTCCATCATAGAGTAATTTGTCGTTTAGCCAATCCTGATTGTGCACATCTAACAGAACTTTGACGCTGAAAAAACCGACAACTTACTGAGGTAAATGATTGTGAGCAAAACTTAATATCGCTTGGGATACCTCTTTTAGCACCCCGCTCTCAAGCTGCCAATGGTGCCAATAGATGCGATAAGACAGCAGAAAGCCAGGGGTAATATCAATCAGAGCACCAGACTCTAGTTCCTCGATAATCTGCAATCGAGGAATCAAGCAATAGGCAACACCCGATAATGCCAAGCGCACAAATGCTTCTGAACTGCCGACCGTATGATTGATCACACTGTCTCTCGGTACGTTAAAATGGTCATGCAGAAACTTCTTATGCAGATCATCGTATTGATCATAAGAAACCGCAGGCGCTTTGCTTAAGGTGGCGTAGTTTACGCCCTCTGAAAAGTAACGCTGATGAAAATCAGGGCTCGCCACACACACATAATCCATCCTACCGAGGTAGTCTGCACTGCACCCAGGAATCGCTTGAGGTTCCAAACTGATCGCACCGGCAACCTCACCGCTTTTAATTTTTTCAATGGTTCTAGACTCACCATGAATCGCGAGGTTCAACTCGACTTGACGAGACTTCATCACATCCGACAGTGCAGGTAACAACCATGTCGCCAAACTATCAGCGTTGGTGGCTATGGATATCGATAGTGGTTGAGTACCCTCTTCATTCATTAACTCAGGCACAAGCTCGTGCTCTAACAAGCGAACACGACGATACAAACCCAACAGCTTTTTTCCTGCTGGTGTAGGTCTTGGTGGGTTTTCTCTCACCAGCGCAGGCTGGGCTAACCACTTTTCTAGCTGCTTGATACGTTGGGACACCGCTGATTGGGAGATGTATAACTGCTCAGCGGCTCTCTCAAAGCTACGTTGTTTCACAACGGCATCCAGTGCTTCAATCCATTTATAATCCAATCCACGCATCAATTTGCTTCCTTTTTAAGCTAACCCAACACCACATTAGCAACTCTAATAATAGATTAAAATCATTAATTATACTTATTTAAAGGGTCGGAGTATCTTCGCCACATAGCACGTAAATATCGTTAATTAAGTGGAGGTTAAAATGAGTTTTTGGGTTTTATTACAAGGTTTTGGTCTAGGGGCAAGTATGATAATCCCGATAGGCGCACAAAATGCGTACGTCCTAAATCAAGGCATAAAACGCAATCATCATTTAACGACTGCAACGATTTGTAGCCTGCTCGATACCCTGTTTATCTCATTGGGTATTTTTGGTGGCGGAGCAATTCTGTCTAAAAATGAATTGCTGCTTACCTCTGTGACATTGGGTGGTATCGCATTCCTAACCGTTTATGGTTTATTGTCACTGCGCAGTGCGTTCAGAACGGGCACCAGTGACGAATCAAAGGGAGAGATATTGGCTCGTGGCAAGCGCACCGTTGTTTTAGGTGCATTGGCAGTAACCGTATTAAACCCGCATCTTTATTTAGATACTGTAGTGATTCTTGGATCCATAGGCGGGCAGTTTGAAGGCAACGATAGAATAGCTTTTGCTATGGGGACTATCTTAGCTTCATTCGTGTGGTTTTACTCTTTGTCATTAGGCGCTGCAAAGCTAGGCCCAACGCTATCGAAACCCAAAGTTAAGAAAGGCATCGATATCGCGGTAGCAACCATGATGTTCGCTATTGCCCTTGTGCTCGCCAATGGACTCATTGAGCAATACGGGTAAACCTATTCTTCTTTAGTCATCAAACAAACTTTACTCATCCAACAAAAAAGGCGAATAACCTAAGTTATCCGCCTTTCCTTATAAAAGCTTATAGCTATAAAAACTAACTAGAAATTAAGCTTCAACTTTATTCATGTGTACATCCATTTGCGGGAATGGGATTTCGATACCTTCGTTATCCAAGCCTTCTTTGATAGCTTGCATAAGGTCGAAATAAACATTCCAGTAGTCAGCAGTACTAACCCATGGACGAACAACAAAATTAACTGAAGAATCAGCTAGCGTGTGAACACCTACTTGAACACCTGGATCTTTCAATACGCGCTCATCAGATTCACAGATCTTAGTCAGTAGCGCTTTTGTCTTCTGAAGATCAGCGTTGTAAGAAACACCAATCATTAGATCAATACGGCGCGTCGCATGACGAGAATAGTTAGTGATTGGGCTACCGATAACGCTTCCGTTAGGTACTACAACCATTTTGTTGTCTGGTGTTGTTAAAACAGTTTGGAAGATCTGAATTGAATCAACTGAACCCGCTACACCACCAATTTCCACGTAGTCACCAGACTTGAATGGACGGAATGCAACGATAAGTACACCCGCTGCAAAGTTAGATAGTGAGCCTTGCAGCGCAAGACCAACGGCTAAACCAGCCGCACCAATAACAGCAACTACAGATGCAGTTTGAACGCCTAAACGACCAAGTGCAGCGATAAGAACAATAACAAACAATAAGTAACGAACTAAACCGTGGATAAATTCCACAACAGCTCGGTCCATCTTCTTCTTCTCAAGAACCTTAGATACGCTATTCGCGACTGCTTTAACAATCAAGTTACCAATAAATAGAATTATCAGTGCAGAGATAATGTTTACACCGTATTGGATAAATAGATCTGAATTATTTGTTAACCACTGCTCGGCCTGAGATAAACCATCCACAATTGGAGTCTCAAGCGCTGTCGAACTATCAGCCATAATGTGCATCCTCTATATAATATGCTATGAGCTAAACTGTCTTAAGCCAAACTTACTTTTACAATAATAAACAGTTTAACTCCTGTTAAGTCACTGTGTTAAAAGTAAATTAAAGCCAAGTCCTTTTTATAAACTGAACCAGGTCCAGTTTTTCGGCACGATATCCTATCTTTGACCGATTGCAAAGTCATATTTATGTAAGCTTTTGAATTAATAAAACTTACCAATAAACGCAAATACCGATAACTAAAAGACTACGAAATTTATTCACCGTAGGCTAGGTTTTTCACATATTTAATACAAGTTTTTATCAGACATAAAAAAACCCGCTCAATGAGCGGGTTTTTAAAACTTAAAGAGTACTTAATTCAAAGAATTATAGTACGTCTACAGCGTTAAGGTCAGCGAATGCTTTCTCAAGACGAGTAACCATTGAAGACTGAGCAGCACGTAGCCATACGCGTGGATCGTAGTACTTCTTGTTTGGCGCAGCTTCGCCAGTTGGGTTACCGATTTGACCTTGTAGGAAATCGAAGTTATCAGCAGAGTACTGACGGATACCATCCCAAGTTGCCCACTGTGTATCAGTATCGATGTTCATTTTGATAACACCGTAGCCGATAGACTCTTGGATTTCTGCTTCAGAAGAACCAGAACCACCGTGGAATACGAAGTTTAGAGCGTTAGGTGCAATACCGAACTTCTCTGCACAGTATGCTTGAGAGTCACGTAGGATAGTTGGAGTAAGTACAACGTTACCAGCTTGGTAAACACCGTGTACGTTACCGAAAGATGCAGCGATAGTGAAACGTGGGCTAACAGCCATTAGCTTCTCGTATGCGTATGCTACGTCTTCTGGAGAAGTGTAAAGCTCAGATGCGTCCATATCAGAGTTATCAACGCCGTCTTCTTCACCACCAGTACAACCAAGTTCGATCTCGATTGTCATGTCCATTTTAGCCATGCGAGCTAGGTAAGTAGCACATGTTTCGATGTTCTCTTCTAGAGACTCTTCAGAAAGGTCTAGCATGTGAGAAGAGAATAGAGGCTTACCAGTTTGTGCGAAGAACTCTTCACCAGCGTCTAGTAGACCGTCGATCCATGGTAGAAGTTTCTTAGCAGCGTGGTCAGTATGCAGGATAACTGGAACACCGTAAGACTCAGCGACAGCGTGTACGTATTTTGCACCAGCTACAGCACCAAGAACTTGTGCGCCTTGACCTTCAAGTTTAACGCCTTTACCTGCGAAGAATGCAGCGCCGCCGTTAGAGAACTGAACAACAACTGGAGACTTAACTTTAGCAGCCGCTTCTAGTACTGCGTTAATAGAGTCAGTACCAACAACGTTTACTGCAGGAAGAGCAAATTTGTTTTCTTTTGCTACTTCAAATACTTTCTGTACGTCATCGCCAGAAATTACACCAGGTTTTACAAAATCGAAGATCTTAGACATGGAAATAGTCCTATTTATTCTATTCGTTTTAAGATAAAAAACTTAAGTTTAAAAATTTGCAATCGTTTGCTCACAACTTCCGCTATTCTAGCAAATAAGTGTGATATGCAGCAAACGTTAAAAGGCGAGATTCGTATCTCGCCTTTCTAAATCAATTACGCTTTAGCACGCTCTTCAAGCATTGCTACTGCAGGAAGTACTTTACCTTCAACAAACTCAAGGAAAGCACCGCCACCAGTAGAGATGTAAGAAACATCTGCTTTGATACCGAACTTGTCGATAGCCGCTAGCGTGTCACCACCGCCTGCTACTGAGAAACCTTCAGAGTCAGCGATTGCTTTAGAGATACCAGCAGTACCCGCTTCGAAGTTTTTGAATTCGAATACGCCTACAGGGCCGTTCCAAAGAATAGTTTTCGCGTTGCCGATGATTTCAGCTAGAGCTGCAGTTGAATCAGGGCCAAGGTCGAAGATCATGTCGTCGTCTTGAACTTCAGAAACGTGCTTAATTTCAGCTTCTGCGTTTTCGTCGAATGCTTTAGCACATGCAACGTCAGTCGCTACAGGGATAGCACACTCTTTCATTAGTTTCTGAGCCGTTTCAACTAGGTCAGCTTCGTATAGAGACTTACCTACGTTGTGGCCTTCAGCAGCGATGAACGTGTTCGCGATACCACCACCAACAACAAGTTGGTCAGCGATTTTAGAAAGAGATTCTAGAACGGTTAGTTTAGTAGAAACTTTAGAACCACCAACGATAGCCACTAGTGGGCGAGCTGGGTTGTCCATTGCTTTACCAAGCGCTTCAAGCTCAGCAGCTAGAAGAGGACCAGCACATGCTACAGGAGCGTAAGTACCCACACCGTGTGTAGACGCTTGAGCACGGTGAGCTGTACCGAATGCATCCATTACGAAGATGTCACATAGTGCAGCGTATTGCTTAGAAAGAGCTTCTTCGTTCTTCTTCTCGCCTTTGTTAAAGCGAACGTTTTCAAGAACAGTTAGTTCACCAGCGTTTAGCTCAAGACCATTTACGTAATCTTTCGCTAGTTTAACGTCACAGTCTAGTGCGTCGTTTAGGTAGTTAACTACAGGAGCTAGAGAGAACTCTTCGTTGTACTCGCCTTCAGTAGGACGACCAAGGTGAGAAGTAACCATAACTTTTGCGCCAGCTTCTAGGCAAAGTTTGATAGTTGGTAGAGATGCTAGGATACGTGCATCTGAAGTTACTTTACCGTCTTTTACTGGTACGTTTAGGTCAGCACGGATGAATACGCGTTTACCTGCAAGTTCCAGGTCAGTCATCTTGATCACAGACATGATTTGTCCTCTCAAATTTAAATAAAAATAAAGTTTTGGAAACTCAGCAACCCTGCTAAGCCTATAAATTATTCAACTGGTAATGCTTTAACTGCTAATAATATGTGGACACTTAGTATTTATTTCAAGCTAAAAAATAAATAATCCACACATTTGCTTCTAGGTCTTACTTCTTGCCTTCTGAAGCTTGCATTGCAAGAACCGTATCCAGCATTCGGTTCGCAAAGCCCCATTCATTGTCACACCACACCAGCATTTTCACTAAGGTGCCATTGCTCACTCGAGTTTGTGAACCATCAACGATTGCGCTATGGGGATCGTGATTAAAGTCGATGGAAACGAGCGGCGCTTCAGTATAGTCAACTATATTGTGTAATGTACACTGGGAAGCATTAACAATGGTTTGATTTACGTCATTAACTTTCACATTTGTATTAATTGTGACACTTAAATCCATCGCAGTGACGTTTACCGTCGGCACACGCACAGATATCGCTTCGAACTTGTTAGAAAATTTCGGGAAGATTCTTTCAATACCTTTATGCAATTTAGTGTCGACAGGAATGATAGATTGGCTTGCTGCTCGAGTACGACGCAAGTCGCTATGGTATGCATCAATAACTTGCTGATCATTCATTGAAGAGTGAATGGTCGTAATGGTACCTGACTCAATACCAAAGGCATCATCAAGTACTTTAATGATAGGGACAATACAGTTAGTGGTGCATGAACCATTGGAAACGATTCGGTGGTCAGCTTCGATAGTATCGTGATTTACACCATAGATAATGGTGTTATCAAGGTCGTTAGCACCAGGGTGTGAAAACAGTACCTTTTTAGCTCCAGCAGCGATGTGCGCTAGGCCATCATCTCGGCAACCGTAAACACCGGTACAATCGAGAACAATATCGACTTCAAGATCACGCCAAGGCAACAGTTCAATATCAGCCAGGTGTAAGATACGAATGGTATCAAACTCGCCTTTATCTTCAGCACCAATGCCATGATGAACATAAATGTGCTCTTGATCATTAGAGATTTTCTTGCCGAAGCGGCCGTGACTGGTGTCATACTGCAATAGGTGAGCCATAGCGTCAGGCTGAGCAAGCTCATTGACCGCTACTACTTTGATTTGTTGGCTTTTGCCACTTTCATAGACAGCGCGCAATACATTACGCCCTATTCGTCCAAATCCGTTTATCGCGACTTTTAGCATAGTTCCGTACATCTAACCAAAATTTCGTGCAACAGATGATAACTGAATCCTACTCAAAGCGCATTAGTTGAATACTAAAGCTGTCATAACTTCAAAACTTTAAATATAAAAAGACGCCACCAACTATAACGTTGATAGCGTTACTATTTATGTATAAGAGACAACAAGCTTGTTGCCATCAGCGTTATCGGAAGTAGCCCGTGCTTTTAACTTGGGTTAGTTGATAGTGCACTTGGTGACTCACCAGTTCTTTCACTCATAAGATCAGCCACAAATTGAGCTCTTGAGCCCAAAATAATTTGCAGGCCACTTGAACCTACTTTTATGACCCCCATAGCACCTAGGTCTTTGATTCCTTGCTCATTCACATGAGCCTGATCTTTAATCTGTAAACGCAATCTCGTAATACATGCTCCTATCGAAGTAATGTTAGCGGCACCACCAATCAAGATTGTGATTTCACTAGCTAAATCTTCATTGTCCAAAATGATCGCCTTACTTTGAGTATCCTCACGTCCTACTGTTTTCAAATTGAACTTTCGAATAGCAAAACGGAAAACCGTGTAATAAATAGCGGCCATAGTTAGCCCCCAAAGAATCACATTGATCCAGTTAGTTTTGAACCCATCCATCGCGGGAAGAACACCAAAAGACACGAAATCAATAATGCCGGCTGAGAAGGTTTTACCAATATGAACATCCAACGCATAAGTCACCGCGTAAGACACCCCTGCCATGATTGCAGAAAAAACATAAAGTAAAGGTGCGACAAAGATAAAAGCAAATTCAACGGGTTCTGTTATACCTGTAACAAACGAAGTAAGAGCAGCAGAGCCTAAAATACCTGCTGCAATTTTTTTATTTTTATCATTCGCTTCATGATACATAGCTAAACATGCAGCAGGGAAAGCAAACATGTAGATAGCAAAATTACCCGATAGGAATTTTCCTGCTTCTTGGTATTCACTGGTTGAGAACGTTTTTACTCCATCTTCAAGCATTTTAAACCAAATGGTATGATCGCCATTTACAATGGTCCCCGCGGCAGTTGTGTACTCACCGAAAGAAAACCAATAAGGGCTATAAAAAATATGATGGAGACCAACTGGAATTAAAGCGCGCTCCATAAATCCGTAGATGAAAGTTGATACGTACATGTTTCCGCCATTCGCCATATGCGATAGCGCATCAATACCTGATTGAATATATGACCAAATATGGGGTAAAACTAAACCAATTAGGAATGCAGAAAACGCAGTCACAATCGGTACAAAGCGTTTACCGGCAAAGAAACCAAGGAAATCAGGCAGCTTAGTATCATAGAAACGTTGATACATAACGGCTGCGAGGATACCTGCAATGAGTCCGCCAAAGACACCTGTTTGCAATGAAGGAATACCCATCACCATTGCATAACGGCCACCTCCCATCGCCATCTCAGGTGTAATGCCGAGCGCCACCCCCATTGTCGCATTCATCACGACCATGGCGACAATCGCGGCTAAAGCGGCAATCCCTGACTCCTTAGTCAAACCAACCGCGGCTCCTACCGCAAACAGTAAGGCTAAGTTATCAAATATAACGCCACCAGCACGCATCATTAGGGGGATGTCGAGCTTAGCACCGAAGGCAAGTAATAACCCCGCTGCGGGTAATATAGATATGGGCAACATCAATGCTTTACCAATTAAGGAAAGCTTAGATAAGCCGCTTTTAAAACTATCTAGCATAATAAAGTCCTTTAATATCGTTAGAATACCAACGAACTTTATCAAGCTAATTGAATCTCAAGGTTACAAATAGCAAGTAGTTTGTAACTCGTTTTTTACAATAGACCTAGGCTGGAAAATGTCGAAGGTACATAGTAATTTCTAGCTAGACATTTAAAGTCAAAAGAAGAACAAGAAGCTAACGAAACACCTCATTATTAATAGCATGTAGGTGTCCAATAAGTGTTTCCGCTGAAATGGAGGAGTCCATAAAGTAGCGATATAACTCGTTGGATACCGCATTCTGAAGAACAGGGTTAACAGCCATTGAATCGGTCAAGCTTGGCATAGCTGTACCTTCAGAACTCGCATGAATGTAATCTTGATAAGATTGCTGTTGGCATCGTGATAATTCATTCACAGGTATATTTGCTTGAGCAGGTATTGAACCTTTCTTTTTACTGAAGTCTAAAAGAAATTGGGGAGAAGATAACGAGGTCATTACCGATACCATATTATGATCTTCACCCGTTACTTTTGTAAAAAATGCCAAGCTATCAACATTGTAGATAAAACCTTTTTCCGTAGAAGGGAACGCTCGACATTCTATGTAATCTGGAATTTCACCTTCTGCACTAATAAACATCTCTCCCAGAGCCCAATCACCTGTAAATTGAAAGGCAAACTCCCCTTCAAGCAAAGATTTTGTCCCCTGATCCCAACTAATACTCGGTAAATCACTACCGACAATATTAGCCAGAGAGCGGAAGCGCTTAAGCGCCTCAAGTGTTTTATCGCTATTTAATGCGTCAGGGTCTAAATCCACAAATGCCTGTCGATAATAATTTGCCCCACCTACTCCGAATGCAATATTTTCAAAAACTTGCACAATTTGCCAAGAGTCTTCTCCCAAAGCCAAAGGATTAACCCCCTTACTTTTCAGCGTAGTTAATGCTAACAGTAACGAGTCCCACGTCTGAGGTGATGAAAGTTGATGCTGATTTAGTACCTTTTTATTTATCCACATCCAATTTAATCGATGGATATTCAAAGGTATGGCGACAAAGTTCCCGTCATATTGGTGAATGGCTTTAATATCAGGATACAGCGACTGATCCCACCTCTGCGATTCTGCGACTTCATTGACATCATTTAAAAAACCTAACGCCGCCCATGACTGAATAGCCGGACCTTCCATAAGAGCAATATCAGGGGAATACCCGGCAATAGCTCTGGCTTGAAGAATCGCTTTGGCAGGTGCACCACCACCGCCACTGATTGGTTCACTTTTTAATGTATAAGGCAGAGATTCAAATTGCTTCTCGATGACCGACCACGCTTTTTCTTCTCCAGCAGCCGTCCACCAATGCAGCATTTCAACAGAGGGGGAAGAAAACGCGGGGTTCGTCGATAACAAAAGACTTAACAGTAACCATTTTTTCATAGGGCATTCACCAAAATAATGTCCACCTCAAGCCCACCTTCTGGTGAATTAGATAACTGAACGTCCCCACCGTGTGCCCTTGCGATACTACGAGCAATTGCTAGTCCCAAACCTGAACCTTCAATGCCTGTATCATTGTCTCTAAAGTAAGGTTCAAAGACTTTTTCTAACATATCTTCTTTGATTCCTTTTCCTGCATCACGCAGCACGATTTGAATAGAATCAGAGTGAGAAAACATACTGATGTCGACCGTATTTCCATATTTAACGCCATTATCAACTAAGTTGAATAAACAACGTTTGATTGCTAGTGGCTTGCCATAAAGCTCAATCCTTGGCAGATCTATCAGGCTTACGCATACTCCATTTTTGTTATGAACAGCCGCGCATTGTTCAAGGATATCGTTAATATCAATCCACTCTAACTCTTCGTGGATGTCATTCTCTCGCATATATTGCAAAGCCCCGTTCAACATCATATCGACTTCGTTCAATAGCTTTTCAAACCTTAACTTTGTTTGCTCATCATCCATCATTTCAGTTCGTAACTTTAAACAGGCTAATGGTGTTTTAATATCATGGGATATCGCATTAAAAAACATATCTCTATCCCGCAAATACGATTTGATTCGACGGTTCATTTTGTTGAAAGCATGAATAGCAGCTCTGGTTTCTGAGCTGCCTTCTTCTTTGATTTCTTCAATCTGCATTTGCGACCCCATAAGAGTGGCAGAGCGTGCTAAAGAACGAAAAGGACGAATTTCCTTCTGTAAGACAACATAAGAAACCCCCATAAGCATGAAGGTAACAATAAGGAGAAATATGACTTGTCTGCTATCAATGAAATTATCGGTCAGACTATCAAAAGACAGCGGTAGAACGGTGGCTAAATAGAGCCATTCATTATCTGAAAACTCCACCTGAATAACAGCAATTGGGAGATCCAGTTTTCCTAATACTAAACTGTAGTCTTTCCACAATGCAGGAAGTTCATGAAGCTTTATACCAGAGTTAAACACCCGTAAATCTTCTCGCTTAGTCAAAGTGACATGCACTTTGCGGGAGTCTCTAAGTTGCTGATTCAGAAGTTCAGACGCTTGTACTTCCATCTGAGGAACCAATGAGTAATCAGATAAAGAAGTGATAGGAAGT
Source organism: Vibrio sp. 10N.247.310.24 (assembly GCF_041467175.1). NCBI lineage: Bacteria > Pseudomonadati > Pseudomonadota > Gammaproteobacteria > Vibrionales > Vibrionaceae > Vibrio > Vibrio sp. 10N.247.310.24. Next base: position 22,765 of record NZ_JBFSUD010000010.1, on the reverse strand, counting down.
TTATGGTTATTTATGGATATGAAAAACCTTGTTCCTCCTATATTTCGTAGCTGTTCCAACACCAAGTGACGGTAATTAATGGGTAAGCCAGAGAAGTAATTAATAGTATCTGCTGCAGCTGATGATATAGCTGTCATGGCGTGGCTAGCTGACTCTTTTTTTGATGCTGATGTTGCCGTAAACCATACCGCACCTGCCAGTATTTCAGCCATGAGAATAACCGTGAACGTAGACAGGGTGATACGCGCAACCATTGACTGGTGTATGTTTTTTTTCAAAATTTAATACGATTGATATGTGAATCGATCACTAACATATAGCCGCGATGCCTTACCGTCATAATCGTGTTACGGTCATCGTCTCTTAATTGCTTCCTTAACCGGCTAATTTGTACATCAATGCCTCTTTCTAGTGGTTCCGCATCCCTCCCCCAAAGAGCTTGAGCAATATCATTTCTGCTTAATAATTGGTTGGGGGAATCCAACATGAGCGTAAGCAAGTTATAGTCAGCACTAGAAAGAGATACCACCTCTCCATCTTCATGTTTCAGTTGTCGTTTAAGAGTGTCAAAAGTCCAATCCATGAATTTCAGAGTCCGTTCACCTTGGCTATGGCTAAACGTGGAACGCCTCAATAAAGCTTTAATTCTGGCTAATAGCTCTCGCGGGTTAAATGACTTAGTAATATAGTCATCGGCTCCAATTTCTAATCCTGCGATTCGATCAGCATCGTCGGTTACTGCGGTGAGCATAATAATGGGAACTTGAGATTGAAGACGTAGTTTCTGGCACAAGGTCAAACCATCATCTCCAGGTAGCATGATGTCTAAAATAATGAGATCTGGAGTGACAGTTTCAAGCTTCTTCCACATCTCATTGCCTTCAAGAGCTGTGATAACCGTAAAGCTTGAACGTTCCAGATATTCACTAAGAGCATCAAGAATGTCCTGACTATCATCGACCACCAAGATTACTTTGTTTGTCATGCTAGACCTTTCATATGAAAACAACGCGCCAACATTCTCTTACTTCGTTATATCTTTCAAGAATATTAATAACGAAATGCGCTCAAACTCCGCAATGTAAGCGGTTCGTTACAAATGACTTTGTGCACAGTTAACTCTATTGCTAAATACCTAAACAAGTACTGAGTGCAGGAGTAGGTAACATTTCCTCACTAAATCAATTAAGCGACATACCTCGACAAAATGAATTTATAAATCTAGCGAATGTAATAGCTATTATGCAATGATATCTAAATGAGTCTGACCTAATTCTACGGCTATTTCTAACCTAGTTTTCTCAACCAAAGGAAAAGGTTATGTCTGGATTTCCAGCGACTCATTTTTGTAAAACGTGCAATAAAGAAACGCCACATAGTGAAGTTCTTGTTCGCCAAACAAGCAGCTATGATACCGACAAAACTTTGTTAGGAAGAATAAAGCTGTTTGCTAATTCAATTATCAATGGTGGTCATTACTACAACATGGATCGTTACGTTGAATGTAAGGTCTGTGGGACTAGAGAACTTGATAATTGGGGAAATGAATTCGAGTAACTCATGTTTCTGAAAGCCAAATAAAAAACCGAGCCAGTGGCTCGGTTTTTTTCTATTCGCGTTACAACGAATGATTAAGCAAGAAGCTCTTTTGCAGTGTTTACTACGTTTTCAGTAGTGAAACCGAACATCTTGAATAGCTCGCCTGCTGGTGCAGATTCGCCGAACGTTGTCATGCCGATGATCTTGCCACCGAAACCAACGTATTTGTACCAGAAGTCAGCGATACCAGCTTCTACTGCGATACGTGCTGTAACGTCAGATGGAAGTACAGACTCACGGTACTCGGCGTCTTGCTTATCGAACGCGTCAGTAGCAGGCATAGATACTACGCGTACTTTCTTGCCTTCAGCTGTTAGTTCAGCAGCAGCGCTAACCGCTAGCTCAACTTCAGAACCTGTAGCGATAAGGATAAGCTCTGGTTTGCCTTCACAATCTTTCAGAATGTAACCACCCTTAGCGATGTTTGCTACTTGCTCAGCGTCACGATCTTGCTGTGCAAGGTTTTGACGAGAGAAGATAAGTGCAGAAGGACCATCTTTGCGTTCGATTGCTAGTTTCCAAGCAACAGCAGACTCAACTTGGTCACATGGGCGCCATGTGCTCATGTTTGGAGTCAGACGTAGAGAAGCGATCTGCTCAACCGGTTGGTGAGTAGGACCATCTTCGCCAAGACCGATAGAGTCATGCGTGTAAACTTGAATGTTCTGAACTTTCATCAGAGCAGCCATACGCATTGCGTTACGTGCGTATTCCATGAACATTAGGAACGTTGCGCCGTATGGTACGAAACCACCGTGCAGAGCGATACCGTTCATGATTGCAGTCATACCGAATTCACGTACACCGTAGTGGATGTAGTTACCTGAGAAGTCGTTCGCTTCAAGCGACTTAGAACCAGACCACATAGTCAGGTTAGAAGGCGCAAGGTCAGCAGAGCCGCCCATGAATTCAGGCAGCATAGCACCGAATGCTTCTAGAGCATTTTGAGATGCTTTACGTGATGCGATGTTTGCTGGGTTAGCTTGAAGATCAGCAATGATTGCGTTTGCTTTCTCTTCCCACTCAGCTGGAAGATCGCCATTAGTACGACGTTTGAATTCAGCTGCTAGCTCAGGGTGAGCCGCTGCGTATGCGTCAAACTTAGCATTCCACGCTGCTTCTTTCGCTGCGCCTGCTTCTTTCGCATTCCACTCAGCTGCGATATCAGCTGGAATTTCGAAAGGACCGTGTTCCCAACCAAGTGCCGCTTTAGTTGCTGTGATTTCATCAGCACCTAGTGGAGCACCGTGACAGTCGTGCGTACCCGCTTTATTTGGTGAACCAAAACCGATAATAGTCTTAGTACAGATAAGTGTTGGACGAGGATCCGCTTTAGCCGCTTCGATAGCCGCATTGATTGCGTCAGCATCGTGACCATCAACTGCTGGGATTACGTGCCAGCCGTAAGCTTCAAAACGCTTAGGTGTATCGTCAGAGAACCAACCTTCAACTTCGCCATCGATAGAGATGCCGTTGTCATCCCAGAAAGCAACCAGCTTACCAAGACCTAGCGTACCCGCTAGAGAACATGCTTCGTGAGAAATACCTTCCATCAAACAACCATCACCCATGAACGCATAAGTGAAGTGATCGACGATGTCGTGGCCTTCTTTGTTGAACTGTGCAGCCAATGATTTTTCAGCCATCGCCATACCAACAGCGTTGGTGATGCCTTGACCCAGAGGACCAGTCGTTGTCTCGATACCAGGAGCGTAACCGTACTCTGGGTGACCTGGAGTCTTAGAGTGCAGTTGACGGAAGTTTTTTAGGTCTTCAATTGAAAGCTCGTAACCTGCTAAGTGAAGCAGAGAGTAAATCAGCATAGAACCATGACCGTTAGACAGGATAAAACGGTCACGGTCAGCCCACTCTGGGTTTGATGGGTTATGGTTCAAGTGACCACGCCAAAGAACTTCAGCGATGTCAGCCATACCCATAGGTGCGCCTGGGTGGCCTGAATTTGCTTGTTGAACACCGTCCATGCTAAGTGCGCGGATTGCATTGGCTAGATCTTTACGAGAAGGCATGTCTGCTCCTGGATACATAAGCGATTTAAAAAAGAGATAGATGCTAAAGTTTTCATTTTTATTAGCGCGGGTATTCTCTCAAACGACTATAGCGACTGCAAACGTTTTACTGGTACTTTAACGGTCATTTTCCGCAATTTTCGATCATTTACACCACTTAACAATGGCTTCCCCCTACCAACACGCAAACGTTTAGTTATGACATATCCTAAAAAAGAGCTTGTAATTCGACCGTTGGAATTTAAAATAGCCGTCTAGATGTAGAAACACCTACAAAATATACTGTATTGAATGGCGGCGCTTCCTCGATTGCGACGGCATAAATTATTTGCATTTAACTATTTGCAACTAAAAACTAAACTAAAAGTGGAGCTCTCATGGCTAAGCACCTATTCACTTCTGAATCTGTTTCAGAAGGCCATCCAGATAAAATTGCAGACCAAATCTCAGATGCTGTTCTTGATGCCATCATTGAACAAGATCCAAAAGCACGTGTTGCTTGTGAGACTTACGTAAAAACCGGCATGGTTATGGTTGGCGGTGAAGTAACCACGTCTGCATGGGTTGATATCGAAGAAATCACTCGTGAAACAGTTCGTGAAATTGGTTACGTTCATTCTGATATGGGCTTTGACGCTGACTCTTGTGCAGTACTAAACACAATTGGTAAGCAGTCTCCAGACATCAACCAAGGTGTTGATAAAGCCGATCCTAAAGATCAAGGCGCAGGCGACCAAGGTATCATGTTTGGTTACGCGACTAACGAAACACCAATCCTAATGCCAGCTCCAATTACTTACTCTCACCTTCTTGTTAAGAAGCAAGCTGAAGTACGTAAGAGCGGCAAGCTTGACTTCCTTCGCCCAGATGCGAAATCTCAAGTAACGTTCCAATACGACCAAGGTAAGATCGTTGGTATCGACGCTGTTGTTCTTTCAACTCAACACTGTGATTCAGTAACAACACCTGACCTACGTGAAGCGGTAATGGAAGAGATCATCAAGCCAGTACTTCCTGCTGAGTGGATCAACAAAGACACTAACTTCTTCATCAACCCAACAGGCCGTTTCGTAATCGGTGGCCCAATGGGTGACTGTGGTCTAACAGGTCGTAAGATCATCGTTGATACCTACGGCGGCGCAGCTCGTCACGGTGGTGGTGCATTCTCTGGTAAAGATCCATCAAAAGTTGACCGTTCTGCAGCTTACGCAGCTCGTTACGTTGCGAAAAACATCGTTGCTGCTGGTATGGCTGACCGTTGTGAGATTCAACTGTCTTACGCTATCGGTGTTGCAGATCCAACATCTATCATGGTTGAAACGTTTGGTACTGAGAAAGTAGCGCACGAAATCATCATTGAAGCAGTTCGTCAAAACTTCGACCTACGTCCATACGGTCTTCAAGAGATGCTGAACCTTCTTCAACCTATCTACAAGCAGACTGCTGCATACGGCCACTTCGGTCGCGAAGAGTTCCCTTGGGAAGCAACTGACAAAGCAGCTATCCTTGCGGACTTCGCAGGCCTGTAAGCATTACGCAACACGCTTAGCTGAAACGTAATTTTAAAAGCCTCTGTTCTCAGAGGCTTTTTTCTTTCTATTCTTCTATTCTTCTATTCTTCTATTCTTCTATTCTTCTATTCTTCTATTCTTCTATTCTTTCACTAATAAACCCTAACCCTTTCACGTAGCACAAGCGTTAACTTATAGATTATTTTGATAATAGTGGGGATTTTACGTGCTGAGATCAATGTTACGCAAACGTTTAAATTTTAATGTAATAGCACTTGTTAAAAACAAACCATTCTCAGTAACTCATGCTTCTTTGTCACAAACTTTCAGTTCAACAACAAAACACTCAACGACTGCACCCACTCGATCTGAAAATTAATCAAGGTGAGCGCTGGGTAGTCATTGGACGCAATGGTTCCGGAAAAACCACGTTATTAAAAGCACTGGTTAATTTGCTTCCCTTCAAAGGCGAAGTCGTCATAAACCAATTGCCGCTACGTAAGTTAACTTGCCAGCAAAGAGCAAAGCAAATCAGTTACCTTCCACAACACAGTCAAGTGGATGGTCGTTTAACACTAAGAGAGTACATTCAACTAACCGCTTCCAATCAAGCCACTTCTAGCTTTTCACTTGACCAAACGAGTAAAGCACTAAAGATCGATACTTTCCTCGAACGAAGAATGGGACAGCTCTCAGGCGGCCAGAAGCAGCGAGCGCATATTGCACGATCTTTATGTCAGAACACCGAGTTCCTAGTATTGGATGAGCCTCTAAATCATCTAGATCCATGTGCTCAAGGGGAAGTTTTATCACTATTGAAAGAGCAAGGTAAAACACTGATTTGCTCACTGCATGATATTTCCCTTGCGGCCAAGTTCGCGACGCACATTGCGATTTTGGAACACGGCCAGGTAGTCGCGAAAGGAAAGGTAGAAGAACTACTGACTCACAATCAACTTAAGCCGATCTTTGAAGTCGATTTAATCAGCACGACCAATAAGCGCACACAGAAAACAAGCAAATTTTTCGACATTGAACTCGACCAAGGACAGGAGCTTTCATGAAAAAACTATCAGCATTAACTTTATTACTTACCGTGTCCGCACAAGCCCAAATTACGGTAGAAAACTGCGACTCTACACTTACCTTAGATAAAGCGCCGAAAACCTTAATCACTCACGATATCAATATGTCTGAGATGGCATTTTCTCTCGGGCTTGAAGAGAATATGATCGGAGTGACCGGTATTAGCGGGTACTACAAAACGACCCTTGAATTTAATCGCCTCCAGGGCAGCATTCCGGAGCTCGCACCGAAATATCCTTCTTTAGAGGTGTTAGTTAATGCCAACCCTGATGTTTTCTTTGCAGGATGGAATTACGGTATGCGGTTGGGCGGCTCAGTCACGCCTGATTCTCTGAAAGAGTTTGGTATCAATACTCTGATTCTTAATGAGAGTTGCAGCCATATCCGTAAAGATAAGCAGCCAGCTAACATGGAACAGATGTTTGATGACGTGACACGCCTTGCGACTTTATTCGGTCAGCAAGACAGAGCTCAAACTCTTATCTCCACTTGGAGAGAGCAATTAATATTGATTCAACAGCAAACCCAGAATCAAACCCCTCTTAAAGTCTTTCTGTATGATTCAGGGGAAGAGAAACCATTCACAGCAGGAAAGTACGCGACAGTGAGCGCCATGATAGAAGCGGCAGGTGGCGCCAATGTAATGAAAGATCTGGATATCAGCTGGGGAACCACATCATGGGAGTCAGTTGCGATGCATAACCCTGATGTCATTATTCTTCTCGATTATCAAAATGGGACAGGCGCTAAAGGCATGCAAGCCTTTTTGGAACAGCACCCAGCGATGAAGCAGACCACAGCGGTAAAGACCACCCAATATCTTCCTCTGCGTTATGAGGAAATTACTCCCGGGCCAGCAAACATAGCTGCAATTGAAAAATTGGCACAGCGCATCCAAGAAATCCATGACAAGTCTTAGTACTAACCTGAACCGAACCGCACTGAACACCTGCGTATTCAGTTCTGTTTTTGCCCTCTTAGCGATGTTTTCTCTGAGTTTAGGCAGCGTTCAGCTATCTTTTGCACAAGTCGCTACGATTTTTTCAGCGGCGATGAGTCAACAGATCGACTCACCGATAGATCAAGTGGTACTGCACCTGCGCTTACCTAGAACAATCATCGCTATTATTTGCGGTGCTGGGTTAGGTATTGTTGGGGCGTTATTACAAACCGTGACAAAAAACGATCTTGCCGACCCTTTCATTTTTGGATTGTCATCCGGTGCCGCAACTGGAGCAGTCTTTGTGATTACAGTCATCGGCAGCGCTATCGGCATTTGGACACTTCCACTCGCCGCTTTTATCGGTGGAATAATCTCGGCTTCGGCAGTGCTATTTCTAGTCAGAAAAGTGGATGGGCAAGCGTCTTCTCAAATTGTTTTAGCCGGGTTGGCTATTTCATTTTTATTTACAGCCTTGACTAACTTCTTGGTCTTCCATGGTGATCAACGCGCTGCCCATTCGATTCTATTTTGGTCGCTAGGAGGCCTAGGAAACGCACGCTGGGACAATGTGCTAATTGTGCTTGCTGGACTTATCGCCTTGATAGCCCTAGGTATATTAAAACATCGCCAGTTAGATTGTTTACTTGCAGGAGACGACGTAGCACAAACCATGGGCGTAGACACAAAACGCCTGCAAAGCGGTGTCTTTATTGTCTGCGCTTTTGCAACGGCATGTTTTGTTTCTATCATCGGAGTTGTCGGATTTATTGGCTTGATGGTTCCTCATATCGCGAAGAAAATCATCGGCCCATTACACAAAAAATTACTCATCACTTCAGGGCTGATTGGGGCTTTGCTTATGCTATTAAGTGATATTTTGGCGAGAACCTTAGTTGCTCCTCAAGAACTGCCTCTTGGTGTTGTCACCACCGCATTTGGCGCACTATTCATTGTTTCCATTTTGATGGAGAAAAGTAATGAAAGCTGAACGCTTCACCATCATTGCGATTCGTCATGGCGAAACCGAATGGAATCGAATAGGCAAAGCACAGAATCAACTGGATAGCCCTCTGACAATGAAAGGCAAACGACAGATGCATAACGTCGGTCGTTATCTTGCAACTCAAAAATCATTGACCCTCAATGCTATTTACACCAGTCAATTAGGCCGTGCGATTTCCAGTGCTAAAACCATCGCACGCTACCTGAAAGTGCCCGTCATTTCTCAAATGGAGCTCAGTGAGTTCGATTCAGAACAGCAACGAAGAACAATGGCGATTCAGTGGATCCAACGAGTTTCTCGTCACCACAACAATGAGAACCCTATTTTGCTGCTCGGACATGGCGACTGGATAAAAACATTAGCCAGTTTAGGGACACCAAAGCAAATAATAGAAACACCAAACAACGGAGAAATCCTCAGGATAGATATCGAAGTATAACGTCACATCAGGGAATCAGGTGTAACTCCTGAACTGTACCCGCAGCTGTAAGCGATGAGCCCTTTACAAGCCACTGAGTCACACGACTTGGGAAGGAGTAAAGCGCAATGAGAACCTCAACATCGTAAGTCAGAATACCTGGACACACATGAATATCGAGCGGGAAAACTCAACACCATCCATACCTTGTCTAACAAGGGAACGCTCTGTATTCGTCAATACCTAAAACGTAGATGAAGAATACTGTGGTCACAAAAGTTAAACGATCCAAAAATAAGTCCGATCTCCGCAGTGGGTTTACCACCGGAGCGTGCGCAGCTGCAGCAAGCAGAGCGGCAGTTCAAACACTATTAACCGGACAAAAGCCTGACTATATCTCCATCACTCTACCTAATGGTGAGCCCGCTACGTTTAAGGTTGCGTTTATCCAAACATCCAACGATGCGGTGACCGCCAGCATTGTTAAAGATGCAGGGGACGATCCTGATTGTACCCACGAAGCCCATATTCAGAGTATTGCCCGCTGGCATTCAGAGCCCGGTTTTCACATCGATGGGGGTGTTGGCGTAGCTCGTGTGACTCTACCCGGATTAGAACTTCCCGTCGGTCAGGCGGCGATTAATCCCGTTCCTCGAAAAAACATTCTCGATATGGTGACTTTGGAATGGAACCAAGCGACCAGTCAACAGAAAAAACACGTCGGTATATCACTGGAAATTTGCGTCCCAGATGGAGAAGAGCGAGCCAAGGAAACCATTGGGCCAAGACTCGGTTTAATCGGTGGTATTTCCATTCTCGGGACACGCGGAACGGTAAAACCCTACTCCACTTCAGCGTTTTCAGCATCAGTGCGTCAATCGGTACAAATAGCGAAACAAAATGGCCAAAACCACTTGGTTCTCACGACAGGATCTCGAACCGAAAAGTCAGCGATGGCCATGCTACCAAGTTATGACTCGATGTGTTTTATCCAAGCGGGTGATTTTGTTGGGGTCGGACTGCGCGCAGCAAAACGTTATCAAGTGAGCAAAATCACCGTCGTCGCCATGATAGGCAAACTCGGCAAGATGGTCGCTGGGCACATGATGACTCACGTATCCGGTAAAGCTATCGACTTTTCATTACTGGCCGACCTCGCCATTCAATCAGGTGCATCGAGTGAATTTGCCGAAGCTGTTAGCCAAGCCAACACAGGCCGCCACGTACTCGACACATGGAAAGAAGCCCAATCGGGCCAAGAGATTCCCAATTACGACTTTCTTACCTTGCTCTGCAAACAAGCTGCAGAGCACGCTGCTGTGTATGTCAAACATCACGTCAGCATTGAATTCAAATTGATCGATTTTAACGGCGATCTATTAGCAGAACATCTCAGCTCAAAAGGAAGTGATACCAACACTCACTTTCATGATGAATAAGCATGAACAAGGAAAACTCCATGACTAACGATATGCGTCAAATGACCAAGCAAGGCCGTCAAATTGAAAGTGACTCCTTCTCTATCATCGATGAAGAAATAGAAACTCTCCATGGGGGACATAACTTCAATCAAGGTGAATGGAATGTGGTTCGTCGTGCCATTCATACTACGGGTGATTTTGAATACGCTAAATTATATCAATTCAGCGACAACGCGATTGAGTCTGCCATTACCGCTTTAAAAAACGGTGCCAACATCATTACCGATGTCAGCATGATCGTGACAGGTTTAAATCAAACTCGCCTCAACGCTTACGGCAATAAAGCACAGTGCTTCATTAGTCATCCAGACGTCATTAGTACGGCCAAAGAGACAGGCGAAACACGTGCTATTCACTCAATGCGTTATGCCCGCGATAACGGCCTACTCGACGGCTCTATCATAGGTGTAGGCAATGCGCCTACCGCATTACTTGAGCTATTGCGCATGATAGAAGCAGGCGAAACAAAACCTGCATTGATCATTGGCATTCCTGTTGGTTTCGTAAAAGCAGATGAATCGAAGCAAGCATTAACCGAACAAAACACCGTGCCTTACATTGCCAGCCTAGGCCGTAAAGGTGGCAGCCCGTTAGTGGTATCGACTATTCACGCCCTACTTGCTGAGTCAGTAAAATGAATAATGTAAGTACTCACTCTCAGCTTATCGATTGCTATCAATCGGCTATCACGGTAGTCGGAGTACCCGAAGATGGGTGTTTAAGCCTAACCAGTCGAGCTGTTAATGCAGTTGAATCTGCACGCGTTGTTGCAGGTAACGACCGACTATTGGATTGGTTCCCCCAATTCAAAGGTCAACGCTTATCGATGCAAGAAGGCTATCAATCTTGGTTCGCTAAGTTGCTTGATGAATGCGAGGAAGGCGGCGTCGTCGTATTAGCTTCTGGCGACCCATTGTTCTTTGGCATCGGCGAATCGTTGTTAAAAAAACTGCCTAATGATGAAGTACGCTTTATTCCCTCCCCTTGTTCAATGCAACTCGCTTGCAGCCGAGTCGGCATTGCATGGCAAGAAACCAAAGCAATTTCACTACATGGAAGAAAGCAGCATTACGATGGCATTAAAGGTATCGCAAGCCAAATGCAATGGGGAACTAGCTACTGCTTGCTAACCGATGTTCAAAACAACCCAGCTCGTATTGCGAAACACTTAGTCGACTTTAATCAACAAGGTTGGACGGCTTGGGTATGTGAGAACTTAGGTGGCACCAACGAAAAGATAAGCCAGTGGACTCTCGAAGACCTCGCACTAAAAAGTTCCGACGACTTCTCTACGCTCAATGTAATTGTACTGCACCGAACGCTACCTCATGCGTGGGGTGAATTGGGCCAATACGCCAACGATAATGACTTCATGAAGCGCATGCCTAAGCGCGGCTTAATTACCAAACAGCCCGTTCGTCACTTAGCGTTAGCAAGTATGGGTATTCAACCAAGATCTGTGGTGTGGGATATAGGCACAGGCTCAGGTTCTATTGCGATAGAAGCCGCTAAACAGTGCTATCAAGGACAAGTCTTCACCATTGAATCAAACCAAGAATGCTATGAGTCGGTCGAGGCTAACTTTAGAGCGCACGGTACCGACAACGTACAACTGATTCGAGATAAAGCCCCAATGCAGCTCGACACCTTGCCTCAGCCAGACAGTATTTTTATTGGTGGAAGCCGCGGCAACATGCACACCATTTTAGATTTCTGTTGGTCAGCAATAAAACCGGGAGGCGTCGTGATCGGTTCTGCAGTGACTGTCGATTCAGTTTGCGAACTTCATCAATGGAGTAAAGACAGCGATGCTCCGACACAGGTTCAACTGGTCTCTATATCAACAGGCGTACCACTCGCTCACTACACCCGTTATCAATCAGAAAATCCGATTCACTTATTTATTTTTACCAAGCCGTTTATTCAGAAATAAGCGCTTAATTTTTTAATTAAGCGCCACTCAACATATTAAATAAAAACATAATTAGAGAAAGCACAGATGAAATTAGGAACTATGTACGCAATTGGTGTCGGCACTGGAGACCCAGAATTATTAACACTTAAAGCTCACCGACTACTCAGCACCGTCGACATTGTCGCGTTTCCAGAAAAGGACGCGGGCAGTAACCACTCTTTTGCTCAACAAATTGCCGCGGGTTCTGTTAGCCCTGAAAGCATGAAAGGCGAATACCTATTTTTGCATTTCCCAATGACGCGTGACCCAAGCATCAACGTTCCTGCATGGCGTAAAGCCGCCGTCACAATTGTTGAACTATTAAAGCAAGGTAAAGACGTGGCATTTGCAACCGAAGGTGATCCATCGGTTTACAGCACATGGGCATACATCCAAGAAGAACTGACAGAGCTACTTCCTGAACTTGATCCGGTGATCATTCCGGGTATCACTTCAGTTACCGCTATTCCATCACAAACTAAAATTCCACTTGCTGACGGTCAGGAGCGTTTTTGTGTTGTACCTGCGACATGGGGTATCGAGTGTTTAGAAAAGCTAGTCGAAGATTTTGACAGCATCATGTTAATCAAAGCAGGTCGCGTTATCCCTAAGCTGATCACTCAACTTGAGTCGATGAATATGTTGGATTGTGCAACCTACGTGTCGCATGCCACCACAGAGAAACAAGAGCTTTACTCTGACCTACGTGATGTACCGAATGAAAACCGTTACTTCTCTATGGTTCAGCTTTCTGTTCGCGCTCGTCGTGGCGTATTACGTGGCACCAATGAATCAAAGAAATGTGCCGTTCTTGATGGTGGTAAAGCTGATAGTGGTAAAGATGACATCGATAAAACTAATGGCGGTAAAGCGTAATGAAAATAGCCATTTATGCCATCACGCTACACGGAGCAAGGCAAGCCAAACGCTTAGCTAAAATGTTTCCGTTTGCTGATGTCTTTATTGCACCAGTTGGACAAGAAGAATACCCAGAAGCCGATGAGTTAACCCTGCCGCTTTCTGGTTTTCTTCCTCCTCAATTTAAGCAATATGATCACCATATCTGCTTTTTTGCTGCGGGTATTGTCAGCCGAATGATCGGCCCTTTGCTAGAAGACAAACGCACCGACCCCGGCGTGATCTGCATTGACGATCACGGCCAATTCGTGATCCCTATGCTATCTGGTCATCGCGGTGGCGCAAATGGGATCGCGTTACAAGTCTCACAAGCACTCAACGCGACTCCTGTAATCACCACCGCTTCTGACGCTGCCGGCAGTTTGTCGGTTGATATGCTCGGATCGCCATTTGGTTGGACACTTGATCCACAATGCGAACCCGCGATCACCGCCACCAGCGCAGCAGTTGTAAATGAAAAACGCATTCTAATAGTGCAGCACGCTGGCGAACAGAACTGGTGGCAGAACAAACGTTCCATGCCAAGACACATCATGACCCACCCAGCACTAAGCGATACAGACCTTTCTCAAATCAGTACTGATGATTGGGATGGTTTAGTTCTGATTTCAGATGAAGCACAACCAAAAGGTTACGCCGACTTAAAAAATAAAACCGTACTGTGGCGACCAAAATCGCTTGTGCTTGGAATAGGCTGTGACCGCAATACTCCTTTGCATGTATTGAAAGCAGGTATCGATGTTTTCCTGACTGAATATAACCTAGCAAAAGCCAGTGTTTCAGCTTTCGCCAGTATCGCTTTAAAAGCGGATGAAAAAGGTATTTTAGAACTCTCGTCTGAAAGCCAAATTCCTTTCCACACTTATTCAGCCGAGCAACTCGGCGGCGTTGAAGGGATTGAAAACCCATCAGAATACGTGAAAAAAATTACGGGCGTATCATCGGTTTCTGAAGCGGCCGCGCTAAAGCACGGTCAGCGAGATCAACTATTGGTACCTAAGTGGAAGTTCAAACAAGACGGTTTCAACATGACTTTATCTTGTACTCGCATCGAATACGATGACCCCCTCGCCAAGAAGAAGTGGAAAAACTGGCTAGATGAAAACGTCAAAATCAACCTTCACGGTAATGAAGTGGTAGATGGTTTTCAGTGTAAGCCTAAGCATGTCGATTTAAACCGCCCGATGCTCTACCACCGCCATCACGTATTGCTATGTGAAGGTGGCCGCTGCGCGAAAGAAGGCAGTAAAAACCTTGCACACGATCTTAGACAGGTACTTAAAGCGCTCAATTTTTCCGACGGTGAACAGCGCATCAAGATAAGCCGTACACACTGTGCGGGCACCTGCAGAAACCGCGCTGCAATGGTGATTTACGAACGTTTACTAGAACATGAAACACCTGTTAACAACGGGCTTTGGATTCGAGGTATCGAAGAATTTACCGAGCAAGACTGGAAAGATTTGTTCACAAATCTAGTCGAGCGGAAATCATTAAAAGCTTATTTAGATCCTAAGTTTATCGCACCAATTGAAAATGCAGACGGCACTACTGAGCTTTAGAAACCGCTTAGTTTTAAGAACCACTGAACTTTAGGTATCACTGAGCTTTAGGAACATAGTAGGCCAAATACTTTGCAAGCTATGAACATGATATTTCAAAGCTCACTTTAACCTCATTACCAACATGAGATAACCCGTTTATCTTGTGATATAGATTTGATAAGGACAGCGACAATTATGAAACGACTTCGTCATTATAACCAAGGCACAGCCATTGTACTGAGCTGCTTTGGTAGCGTTGTAGAACAACAACGTTATGAAACTCTCGCAGAGCGCGTACGTCAAAGTTACCCAGATGTGCCAGTGCGCATTGCCACCAGCTCCAAAATGGTGATCAAGAAATTGGCTCGTAAAGACACGCCATGTTTTAGCCTACCTCAGGTACTAGCGGATCTAGACACTCAAGGTTACGAGCGTATTTTGATTGTTTCGGTGTACCTGTTCCCTACCGATGAGCATCGCTACATGACATCCATTGTCGATGGCTTCAAGCAGTTCTCATTTGCGCGCATCGAACAAACTCCGGCGATCATGCATCACAGCCAACTTACGACTAATTTGCTTTCAGCCCTACACGACCGTTTTGCTCCACAAGATCATTTCAACGTGTTCGTTCACCACGGTGCGCCTATGTTAGATAACCCGGGCCACCAGTCGATCCATTACTGCGATGATCTACTAGGCAAACTATCGCAGCGTAACTTCACTTGTTCACTAGAAGGAGCATGGCCATTTAAGTTAGTGAAAGATGAAATGGTTCGCCGCATTAAAGAGCAACATACAGGCCAAGGCCGACCGCTTCTTAATCTAGTTCCACTACTGCTTGTATCGGGTAACCACTTCATCAACGATCTTAAAGAAATTAAAGAGATGCTGGCAGAAGACGCTGACGTTCAAGTGGCAGAGCCAATCCAAGGTGACAAGTTCTGCATGCTCGATATGCCAGAACTGTTACAGATTATCGATAAGCAAATTAAAGAAGGCTTAATTCGTTTAAGTGCACCAGAGGAAGAGAAATAATCATGGCAAAACTAACACTGGTAGGCTTAGGGCCTGGCGCTATTGATCTAGTAACCCCCGCAGCGCAACAAGCCGTAAAGAATGCAGATGTCGTTGCAGGCTACAAGCCGTATGTAGAATCAATCAGCACACTAATCGACACTCAAGAAGTCATTCAAAGTGGTATGACTCGCGAATGGGACCGCGCTCAAGCCGCAGTAGAAGAAGCAGCAAAAGGTCGAGAAGTCGTATTGGTATGTTCTGGGGATTCTGGCATGTACGCGATGGCGCCTTTAGTGCTTGAATTATTGGAGCAAAACGCAGAATTAAACACACAAGTTGAACTGGATATTATTCCGGGCATCACCGCGGCTAACGCCTGTGCTTCTTTAGTTGGTGCACCTCTTGGCCACGATAGTTGTACCATTTCGCTGTCTGACTTATTAACGCCTTGGGAAGTGATTACCAAGCGGATTGAAGCCGCGGCAATGGCTGATTTTGCGATTACCTTCTACAACCCTCGCTCTAAAAAGCGAACTCAGCACATTGAAACTGCACGTGAAATCCTTTTGGAACATCGTGACCCAAATACTCCCGTTGCTATCGTGAATGCTGCGTATCGTGATGAGCAAAAAGTCACACTGACAACACTGGCTGAATTTACCAAAGTGGAATTTGGTATGAACGCCGCGGTCGTGATAGGTAACAGCAACAGCTACCGATTTGGTGATTGGATCGTAACACCGCGTGGCTACACCAATAAATATCAACTGAAAGACGGCAAGGTACTAGAAGGTCAAAAACGTGGCCATTCATTACAAGTTGAACCTAAAACAGAATCAGTGACGGAAGAGGCAAACTAGTATGACGGTATTTTTTATCGGCGCAGGGCCGGGTGACCCAGATTTAATCACAGTGAAAGGCGCACGCTTAGTTGAAGAGTGCCCTGTGATCGTTTACGCGGGCAGTTTAGTCCCTAAAGCCGTCATCGATCGCGCTCACCCAGATGCACTGGTCTATAACTCCGCTGATATGGATCTAGATGATCTAACCAATGTGTACCTAACCGCACACGAAAAAGGTCAAAACGTTGCACGCGTTCAAACTGGCGATCTTTCAATTTACTCGTCGCTTGCAGAACAAACACGTCGCTTGAACGAACTTGGCATTGATTGGAAAGTGGTTCCGGGCGTCTCCTCTTTCCAAGCGAGTGCCGCAGCTCTTGGCCAAGAACTGACGCTACCTGAAAAGTGCCAGACCATTATTCTTAGCCGAGCATCAGGTCGAACGCCTGTTCCTGAAAAAGAGAATCTACGCGCCCTTGCCTCTCACGAAGCAACACTGTGTTTATTTCTTAGCGCAACATTAATTCGTAAAGTGGTTCGTGAATTATCAGATGTTTACCCGCAAGATTGGCCAGTGGCTGTCGTTGAAAAAGCCAGCCACCCTGAACAGCGAATATTCCGTGCTACATTGGGTGCGATCGCCCAAGTTATGCATGATGAAGGGATTCGCTCCACCGCGATGATCATCGTCAGTAAAGTGCTAGGCGACAATGATTTTGTTGACTCTAAACTCTACGATCCGACCTTCTCACACGCTTGCCGAAAAGCACGTGTCGTTGAAGAGGGTGTAGCTGAAAGTGGAACATTGGAAGACGATAAGAGCGCAGACTAACCTCGCTCATTAGCTGTTGATTGGTTTATGCGTTTATTCATTTTCACTATCCAGTCAGCAGCATTATTTGGCAGATATGATGATCTTTTTTGATTTAAATTTTGGTTATTCAAGTTTAGCGATCGCGCTAATGATGATCGCAGCTTTGATACTTGATCACTTACTAGGTGAGCCTAAACGATTTCACCCTTTGATCGGTTTTGGTTATGCGGTTGAGAAAATCGAGAAGCTGTTAAACCGAGCCACTAAATTCTCAGGTTTGATCGCATGGATAGCTGCGACTGTTCCATTGTGCTTACTCAGCTTTTGGCTACAACATACGCTACTAAGCATGGGGAACACATTAGGCTTTTGGCTATTTAATATCGTGGTTCTGTATATCGCGATAGGTCAACGTAGCCTGCTTGAGCACGCCCAGTGGATCCACCAGCCGCTGAGCCAAGGTGATCTTGATTTAGCGCGAGAGAAAGTTGGTTGGATCGTTAGCCGTAATACTGAAACCATGGATCAACGCCAGATCACGTCATCGACGATTGAGTCGGTATTAGAGAATGGTAACGATGCGATCTTCGGCACTCTATTTTGGTTTGCACTGCTTGGGGCTCCAGGGGCATTACTGTTCCGATTAGTGAACACACTTGATGCGATGTGGGGCTACAAAAATGAACGCTGGCTAGAATTTGGCTATGTGGCAGCAAAAGTAGATGATGTGATGGGCTGGGCACCTGCGCGCTTAACCGCACTTAGCTACAGCCTTTTAGGCAACACTAAGTTGGCTCTGAAATGCTGGAAAGAACAAGCTAAACATTGCTCGAGTCCAAACGGTGGCCCCGTAATGACATCAGGTGCCGGCGCACTACAAATCATCATAGGTGGCGATACTTATTACCACGGAAAACTTGTGAAAAAACGTCCGATGGGAAAAGGTAATATTGCGACTTTAGAAGATATTCCACGAGCCATATCTTTGGTCCAAAAAACCAGTGTGCTTTGGGCCATCGTAATGCTACTGCTTTCTCTTTTAACTCTTTGTTTATTTTGATTTCATGTCTATTTTAACTCTTTACTTTAAGTACGCTAATGACGATTAAACAACACTCAACCTCAAACGAACTTCCGCATCACGGTGGTAAGTTAATCGAGTTTTCATTGCGCTATCAAAGGCCAATCGAACAATGGGTCGACCTTTCAACTGGAGTAAGCCCGCACCACTACCCTATACCTGAAATCCCTGCATCGGTATGGAATCGGCTACCAGAAGACGATGATGGCTTAATCACAGCCGCGCAAACCTACTATCAAAGTGATGCCTTGTTACCCGTAGCTGGCAGTCAGGCAGCCATTCAATCGCTACCTCATATGATTGCAAAGACACAGCCAACATTGACGTACATCCTATTGCCTCATACGGGTTACAAAGAACATCAACATGCGTGGCAGCAGTACGCAGGACAAAGCATACAAGCCGTCATATTCGACTTTTACCTACACAAACCGACAATCGAACAGCTGAAAACGGCAGACGTGGTCGTAGTGATTAATCCCAATAATCCAACCGCACTGAATGTGCCACCAAGTGAAGTACTGACTTGGCTAGATCATATCCAAGATCATTCAACGCTCGTGATTGATGAAGCGTTTGTAGACTGTACTCCTGAGCTTTCAGTGTTACCAAGTTTCCCAACAGGAGTACCTGACAATCTAATAGTCCTGCGATCAGTGGGTAAATTTTTTGGACTGGCAGGGATTCGCGCAGGCTTTTGTTTTGCCTCGCCATTGCGTTTAAATATTCTTAAACAACGCCTTGGACCTTGGACACTCAGTGGCCCAACTCGCTATGTCACCACACATGCCTTGCTCAATTCTCACTGGCAAAAAGAAAACCGCCAACGCCTACATGAAGAGGCTCAGCGTATGAACCAACTCTTACAACAACATTTTGGCCAAACGGCGGACTCAGTAAAAATAACGTCACAGATACTCTTTCACCGAGTTGAAATGTCGGATACGGCATCATGGCACCATCAACTAGCCAGGTTGGGGATTTTTACTCGTCATTGTGATGAAAACGATGCACTTCGTTTCGGGTTACCCGCCAATGAATCACAATGGCAAGCGCTCACTCGCGCACTCGAACAACTCAAGGAATAATTATGTCTACAGCTTACTGTTCTGCCCTAGTGGTAGGCGCACCTTCTTCTGGAAGCGGAAAAACAACCGTGGTCGCCGCTCTAGCAAGAGCTTTGGTTCAACAAGGAAAGAAAGTTCGAGTATTCAAAACTGGGCCTGATTTTATTGATCCACAATTTCTATCTATTGCATCAGATACACCCACTTACCAATTGGATTTGTGGATGTGTGGTGAAGCGGAATGCCAACACTTAATTTATCAAGCAGCCCTAGAAGCGGATGTGATTCTAATTGAAGGCGTAATGGGTATGTTTGATGGCAAATGCTCAAGTGCTGATATTGCCGCTAAATTTAACCTTCCGATGTTAGCTGTTGTCGATGCTGGCGCAATGGCACAAACCTTTGGAGCCATTGTAAATGGCTTATCGACATTCCGTGATGACGTGGATGTATTTGGTGTAGTTGCAAACCGCGTCGGTTCTGAACGTCACGCTGAAATGCTAAAAGAAAGCCTAAAACCTGAAACCGAGTTTTGTGGTTGGTTACCAAAAGACATGGATTTGTCACTGCCAGAACGCCACTTAGGTTTAGTACAAGCACAAGAGTTAGATGACATAGAAGAGCGACTTAATCACGCAGCCAAGCTACTACTAAAACATGGTGAGATCCCATTACCAACAGCACAAGCATTTGAAAAACCAAAGCAAACACTACCAGCCAGACATGAATCATTAACTGGTCATACAATTGCAGTAGCTCGTGATAATAGCTTTGCTTTCTTGTATCAGGCTAACCTTGATTTGTTGATCGAGTTGGGGGCAAAACTGTCATTTTTCTCACCGCTTGCACATGATGATTTACCAGTGTGTGACGCTTTGTATTTACCAGGAGGTTATCCTGAATTACATAAGGATAAGCTAGCGCTCAATCATGTGTTGAAGCAGCAAATCATCACACACATTGAACAAGGAAAACCTTGCCTAGCCGAATGTGGTGGCATGCTATACCTCAACAAAGCATTGACTGATACAGAAAGCCAAACAGAAAACATGGTTGGCGCGTTAAATGCCAAAGCGACTATGCAGAAAAAGCTAGCCGCGCTGGGGATCCTAGAAGCTAATTTCAATGGTCAAATGCTGCGTGGGCATACTTTCCATTATTCAAAAACAGACAGTAAAGAAACCGTGCTAACTCAACCTGAATCTCAATATGGTAGGCCAACCGATCCTGTTTGGATAAAACAAAGCACCATAGCTTCTTATGCACATTGGTACTTCCCGTATAACCCTGATTTAGTAGTGAAAATATTTAAAGGAGCGCTTAATTAAGCATGGCTGAAAAAACGCACCTTGAACGCTTTCACTAAGAACCGTTTGTCAAAAGTTGATATTTGCCGCTTCACGGTCAATAGTTAAAATAATGTTAACGAACAAATCAAGATCAGACTTTGTTTCGTGAACTATTTAGCTGATGCGCGCTTACATCAAAGACGTCGCCAAGTCGGGCATCGAGTTTCGTTCGCTGCAATTTAACTGCAGCGCAGGTAGAAAACCGATCAAGGAGGATCTATGCCTCGTACATTGAATACACAAGACTTCGACGATAAACAAAAAGAAATCAAAGACTCAGAATACGCTCGTACAATACCATGTAATCAGGTGAGCATTTCAGCGCCTTTTCATTGGTTGTCGCTTGCTCTGCACGACTTAGTGAGAATGCCATTAATCAGCGCATTTTACGGTTTGTGCTTTATGGGTGCGGCCATCGCCATTGTTCAACTTGTCCAATGGCAAGGAACACATTTAGTCGTTATGCCAAGCTTGATTGTGTACATGCTAATAGGGCCGTTTCTTGCCCTAGGCTTATATGACGCAGCCTGGGAAAGAGAAAAGGGGCACAACGCTAGCCTACTGCACTCGATGAAAGCCATCACACGCAACTCAACCCACCAATGGGCGTTTGCGATTGTAATAATGGTTGCGATGATATTCTGGATGCGTATCGCTGCATTATTGCACGCACTTTACCCTTCAGTGCAAGGGGCACCATTGACCGAATTTGCTCCCTTCTTAATTACAGGGTCTGTGATTGGTTTTGTTATCGCTAGCCTGATATTTAGTATCTCAGCATTTTCGATTCCATTGATGATGGAAAGACGTGTAGATGTAATGAGTGCGATTTTTACTAGCTTCAACGCTGTTAAATCAAACATCCCTGCGATGGTCGTTTGGGCGGGTATCATTGGTACTGGTATCTTAGTCGGCTTCGCGACCTACGGTGTGGGTATGATTGTAACGATGCCATTACTTGGTTACGGAACATGGCATGCTTACCACGAAGTCATCAAAAAGAAACATCACGTTTAAATCGTTTCACGATCGATGAGCAATGTTATGATGAGGCCTTAGCTTAAACGCTGAGGCTTTTTTTTTGGAGTTAACAACGCTTGTCTTACACCCCGCAACAACATCGAGTAAATAAAAAACTGGGCGAATGCCTAGCTATTGCTAATCAACATTTTTCTCGTGAATTTCCATGCCCAACCGTCACTTACAAGTTAAGAGGAAAGGCAGCGGGAAAAGCCTACCTCCAGTTAAACGAGATAAAACTCAACCAAGTGCTATTCAGCGAAAATGAAGACGCCTTTATTAACGAAGTCGTGCCTCATGAACTCGCGCATCTGATCACACATCAGGTCTTCGGACGAGTTAGGCCTCACGGCAATGAGTGGAAATACGTGATGGAAAAGGTATTCAATGTACCAGCCAAAACGACCCACAGCTTGGAAATCACCTCAGTGCAGGGCAAAACTTTTGAGTATCGCTGTGATTGCACCACTTATCCCCTATCGATAAGACGACACAACAAAGTCATCCGCAACCAATCAACGTATCGTTGCCAACAATGCCAGCAAACCTTAGCTTTTACCGGCCTTCAATTGAGCTAAGTCTTAAGCTCACAAGGTAACGCGAATAAATGTAATAGAGAGAACTAACATTTGAGTGCTAGACTGTTGTTTATCATACTTTCATCAGTCTTTCTCTATGCAAAAAAACACTCCAAAAGTATTTGGCCTATCGGTTTCCTTTTACCTATCAATAGTATTTGGCCTACTGGTAACCCAAAGCGTTTTCGCCGCTCCACCAAGTTCCTTCTCCAAAGCAAAAAAAGAAGCTGTGAAGATTTATCTCGATCACCCGACTTCATTTTATTGTGGTTGTGACATCACTTGGAAAGACAAAAAGAAAGGTATCCCCGACCTCGACGGCTGTGGTTATCAAGTCAGAAAACAGCAAAAACGCGCTTCCCGTATTGAGTGGGAACACGTAGTTCCAGCTTGGCAATTTGGCCACCAGCGTCAGTGCTGGCAAGATGGCGGACGTAAAAACTGTACTCGCAATGGGCTTTGTTGCGTAATTAAATTTAAAGATAGAACAACCCCGTTTCGCGTATTTCT
>NZ_JBFSUD010000009.1:0-102044 GCF_041467175.1 Vibrio sp. 10N.247.310.24 | reverse complement strand
TATAAATACCCAGCAACTCGCTGCAAAAATCAGCTCGAAAGATCAACACGCCCTAGTCTTTTAATAGATTACTTGGCCTCACTCTAGGAGTATTCATGACAGCCGAATTAAGAAAAACGAAAATCGTCACAACGCTAGGCCCTTCTACTGATAAAGGTAACGTGCTTGAAGAGATCATCAAAGCCGGTGCCAATGTCGTCCGTATGAACTTCTCTCACGGCACTAGCGACGACCATATACAACGTGCAGAAAATGTCCGAGCAATAGCCAAAAAGCTTGGTACTCAGATCGCTATTCTCGGTGACTTACAAGGTCCCAAGATTCGAGTGTCAACATTCAAAGATGGCAAAATCCAACTTGCCGTTGGTGACCAATTTACTCTCGACAGTAGCCTTGGTTTAGGCGAAGGCAACCAACAAGCGGTCGGCCTTGATTATAAAGAATTACCTAACGACGTTTCAGCTAACGACATCCTGTTGCTCGACGATGGTCGTGTGCAGCTAAAAGTAACCGAAGTGGAAGGTTGTCGCGTTCATACCGAAGTCATCATTGGCGGCCCTCTCTCGAATAATAAAGGCATAAACAAAAAAGGCGGCGGCTTGTCCGCAGAAGCGCTGACAGAAAAAGACAAACGCGACATCGTCACCGCCGCACAAATCAAAGTGGATTACCTCGCGGTGTCTTTCCCACGCAACGGCGAAGACATGCACTACGCTCGTCAGCTCGCACGTGAAGCAGGTTTAGAAGCTCACCTTGTAGCAAAAGTAGAGCGAGCAGAGACGGTAGCCACTGTTGAGAACATGGATGACATCATAATGGCCTCAGATGTGGTCATGGTGGCTCGTGGTGACCTCGGAGTCGAAATTGGCGATCCTGAATTGGTCGGAGTACAAAAGCAGCTTATACGCCGTGCTAGAGCGCTTAACCGAACGGTGATCACCGCAACCCAAATGATGGAATCGATGATTTCAGCGCCAATGCCAACCCGTGCCGAAGTCATGGACGTTGCCAATGCGGTACTTGATGGAACAGATGCGGTCATGCTTTCAGGTGAAACAGCTGCAGGTGATTACCCGGTCGAAACCGTAAAATCGATGGCTGAAGTGTGTATTGGTGCTGAGAAAATGGCGGGGATTAACAACCAATCCAATTACCGAATTGACCGCACGTTTGTGACCGCCGAAGAAACCGTTTCGATGGCGACTATCTACTCGGCAAACCATATGGAAGGCATTAAAGGCGTAGTCACTCTCACTGAATCAGGCCGTACTGCACTGATGATGTCTCGTCTAAGTGCAGATATGCCTATCTACGCACTATCTCGTAACGAAGGAACACTTAATCGCTGTACCTTGTACCGAGGTGTAACACCTATCTACTTCGAGACAGAAGCCAAAGACAGTTTTGACATTGCCCTATCTACGCTCACCTGCCTAAAAGAGCAAGAGCATCTTAAGTTTGGCGATCTCGTTATCGTCACTCAAGGCGACATTATGGATGTGGCGGGATCAACCAACTGTATGAGAATCTTGCCTGTCACCTAATGTTTGCCCGTAAGGCGAAACGATTTGCCTAGTCTCATGACAAAAAAGGGTTATCGAACCAAGTTCAATAACCCTTTTCATTTCAGAACACGACTCACTAACGATCAGTTTAAACAGCACGTTCAGCTCACAGCATGCTAACTCATCAACTTCAAATATTATTAATCAACCTCAAGCATTACTTCTCAGCAGCAATGGTTGCCAACTGTGGCATGTGTGAACTGCGGGCATTTTTCGTAGAGGTATAAGTTTCAACAAATCGGTAACCGGCTTCTAAACCCAATTCATAATCGTGCAGTAAATCTTCTTTATTACTCATTAATGAATTGGATTTCAGCGGCTTACTCGGGGCAATTTGCACTACAAAAGCATCGTCTGGTGGGGAGTTCAAAAAATCCTGAGTCAATGAGTAAGTTTGGTAATGCACCATCAGCATATCTGCTAAGCCGGAATCAAACTTATCACCAATTAAATGACTTAATCTATAGATGTCATCCGCCCCGAATAACCATCGACCACCATTCAGTAAATCCAAATGTGATCTGTCGCGCTTCTGTTCTTTTGAGCTGAGAATTTGTTGTTGAAAGAACGAGCTCCAATCGGTTTTCCACTGCTCCACTTTTTGTTGCCAATGACCTTGAACACTGTCAAAAGATTCGCGGAACCATTCCAGTTCTTCGGCTGATATCGGTTTGGGTGTTTTTAATCGCGTACTGTTAGCTTGAACCTCGACCTCTTCCTCTAGCGTAGGCTCAGTTCGGATCACAACAATGGAACGGGCTTGTCTACGCCACGCTTCTTGAACTGGGATGCAAGCTGATACACCACCATCCACATAAGCATTGTCGCCAATAAAGATTTCATCATTGTATAAGCGAGGAATCGCACAGGTTGCAATCATCACTTTGTACCAATCTTCACCCAATACTGGAAAGTAGTGATCTCGTAAGTCTTTAGAATCCGTGACGGCTGCATAGAAATGGCGATCGCCTAGCGTTTGTCGTCCTAAATCCAAATCAAGCTTATATGGGTAAGCCATGATTTGTTCTAAGGCCCATTCTAATCCAAGGTTCTTTCTGTGTCGTATATAAGAAAAGAGATTGAAGAATTCAGGTGATGTTGTGAGGTCGAGAAGGAAAGAACGGCCAAGGCCTTTATCGCGGCACAGATAAGCACACAAATTAAGAGCACCTGCAGAGGTACCAAAAAACTCGTCGAAGGGATCAAAATTTGAAAGAAGAAAGGCATCCAGCACTCCAGAAGTAAAAATACTTCTCTGTCCGCCATCTTGGGCGACCAGTGCTGTTTTTCCAGCAATAAACTTAGCGTAATAATCTAAGTCTATTGCTGTATCAATATTGGTTATAATCCCACTATTCATTATTCCCTGAGTATAAAAACCCAGCCTCGCAATAGATGGTATTAACTACCAATTGCAATAAAGCCAAATGAGAGAATGATTGCGTAGATGACAACCGTTATTTGTAGGGCATTTTTCAGATTATGGTCCATAGACACCTCTGTCTTATTATTAATTTGTCGAGTCTCTATTTAAGTACTATCAGGTGTGTGAAGTATCTTCAAGAATCGTCGAAATTAGTCGCACAATATTGATGTAACCATCACAATTAGTAAGTGTATGGATAAGGATATACTCATGAATAACAAAGCAAATATAATGGCACTGATTACGCTTATCTCCGTTTCGAGCGTACATGCCTCGCCGGAGATCATCATTACTCCGATGGTGGGCTATACAGGCGGTGGCAGTGTCGAAGACCAGGACGGTAAAACCTATGATATGAAAGGGTCTGAAAACTACACCTTTGCGATTGAAACGCCATTTGAAAAAGGACGCATCGGCTTTTTCTATTCTAATCAAAGCTCTGAATTAGAAACGCTCAACCTAAGCTCCTCCATCCAATACCTGCACTTTCAAAGTAGCATTTACTACCCAGCTTCTTCTGTGTTGTCTGGTTATTTGGGGTTAGGCCTTGGTGCTTCTTACGTCGATGTAGACTGGGCAAAAGATAAGTATGGGTTCTCAACCTCTATCTTTGGTGGTTTAGAGTACAAATTTAGTGACCGATTAGCGTTAAACACACAACTACGTTGGTTAGGTACCGTTGTCGATAACGACACCTCCGGTGTTTGTAACATCCCAAGTAACGGGCAAGAGTGCATCATCCGCTTTGATACCGACTGGATGAACCAATTCCAAGCCAATGTCGGACTGAGTTTTACTTTCTAAGTATCGATGACCATCTCATACCAATAGAACCTCCGAATAGTTGGTCAGTTCAACTATAGAGTGTATGAATTTCAGTCATACGCTCTACTTTTAAATAAAGTCATATAACCTAATAAAACAGAAAAAATTAGACACATAAACCAATCAGAAAACCCCAAACCAATTCATACCTCTAAAATAACCATCATTTAACATCTTAAAGACCATAAGACCACAGTTATTAAACATACCTAATCTATTGCTTTAACCATTCTAACTAGGTAGGCTCATTAGCACGCATCAGCTGAATATTTCAGGTTATGCAAACACACATCAAACAATTAAGAATTATCCGCTGAGTCCTCCAATCGCTAACAACATAATAATCTAAACTTTTGCTTAATCACGGAAGATAAAGTAAACAGTCAAACCGTTTGCCTGTTTTAACTATCATCTCCTTACCAAGCACAGCGTGACGAGAAGCTTCATACCTCAGGGAAGTTGTAAAGGAGTTAAATATGAAGCGAGAACAGTGGGGATCCCGAGCAGGATTTATCCTTGCCGCAGTAGGATCTGCTATTGGTTTAGGAAACATTTGGCGTTTTCCATATATGGCTTATGAAAATGGCGGCGGTGCTTTTTTCATTCCATATCTATTTGCCATGCTTACGGCTGGTATCCCATTTATGATCCTAGAGTTCAGTATGGGTCAAAAATATCGTGGCTCTGCACCTGCAACCTTAGCGCGCATCAACTCAAAATTTGAGTGGCTTGGCTGGTTCCAAGTGGGTGTAGCGGCTGTCATCGCGGTCTACTATGTTGCCGTTATCGGTTGGGCAATTTCATACTTCGGTATGTCATTCAATCAAAGCTGGGGAACAGACACTAACGCATTCTTCTTCAGTGAATATCTAGCTCTAGGTGATAACTCACCGACGAACCTAGGTAGCATCCAATGGGGCATCGCTGGCGCAATGTTACTCGCTTGGGCAATCACTTATGCAGCTATCGTGGGTGGTGTTAAAGCTGGTATCGAACGTGCTTCTAAAGTAATGATGCCAGTGTTGTTCATAATGGTGATTTTGCTTATCGGACGCATGGTTTTCCTTCCTGGTGCTCTAGATGGTGTGAACTACATGTTCGAACCTGATTTCAGCAAGATCTGGGACGTAAAAGTATGGGCTGCTGCTTATGGACAAATCTTCTTCACGCTAAGTATCGGTTTTGCGATCATGCTGGCTTACTCAAGCTACCTGCCTGAAAAATCAGATATCACGAACAACGCGTTCATGACGGTTCTTATCAACTGTGGTTTCTCAATTCTTGCGAGTATTATGATTTTCTCTGTTCTTGGCTACATGGCTCAAGAACAAGGTAAACCATTAACTGAAGTTGTATCAGCAGGCGTTGGCCTTGCGTTTGTTACGCTACCTGCTGCGATTAATTTACTTCCAGCACCGTATATTCTGGGTCCACTATTCTTCTTTGCACTTGTTGTGGCTGGTTTAAGCTCTCATATCTCAATTATGGAAGCAGTAACATCTGCAATTATGGACAAGCTGAACTGGAGCCGTAAAAAAGCAGCAAGTATTGTTATTGGCGTTGGTGTTGTGGTGTCTATGGCATTTGCAACTAACGGCGGCCTACTTCTACTAGACCTAGTCGATCACTTCGCTAACAACGTCGGCATCATGGTAGGCGGATTCATTGAAATCCTTCTAATGGCATGGTTACTAAACAAAGTTAGCGATGTACGTGCGTACGTCAATGAGATTTCAGATTTCTCTATTGGCGTATGGTTTAACGTATGTTTACGCTTCGTCACTCCAGTTATGCTTGCAATCATTCTTGCAACAAAACTAAGCGCATTGTTTACAGACGGTTACGGTGGCTACGACCTGACTCTTGGTTGGGCAATGATCGCAGGATTACTAGCGATTGGCATTATCATAAATATGACAAGTAAGAAGGAAGCATAATCATGACAACGAGTGCGATTATTATGATGGTTCTTGGTCTTGGTATCACTTGGGGTGGTGCTGCAATTTGCATAAAGCGTGCAATGGACAAACAGAAATAACCTTATTTAAACCATTCAAAAATGCCAGCTACTAAGCTGGCATTTTTTGTCTCATCACCTAGAATTTGTAGGTGATACCCAGTGCACCACCCACTTGTAATTCAACACCTTTATACATGTCGAGCTCAGGGTGAACTTGCGCGTACGCATTCCAACCTTCGTAGAAGTTCACTTTAACACCTAAAGGCAAACGTAAGCCAAAATCATCATTCCACTCAGCCCAAGCACCTGCACCGACATACCAACTCAACGGAGCTTCAGTCTCAAACTGACCACGCTTCAAAATATAGTCAAATGCAGCACCGTCGTTGCCAATCGTGGCACGGTATTTCTGATCAAATTCGACAACGACACTCAGGTCTTGGTCAATGGCTAATCCAACTTCCAAATCTGGTGCTTCAGAAGCATGCACAAACGCGGCTCCGCTGCAGCACATAAGGCCGACCAAATAACGATGTTTCATAATATTCTCAGACTGTTTTTAAAAATGGTAGTGTACTGGGTTCACAAAGAGAGGTGTCATCGCTAGGTAAAAGCGAACTGGCGCTCAAGGTTCGGTATCGGCCTTCAACACATAGAGTTGAGTAGAACTAGTTGAGTAAGAAGAGCTTATACCAATCACAGTAAGTAAGTGTTCAGGAATAGCGCAGGAAAAAATCTTGAGAACAAGGCATAATTTTTTGATAAGTAGCTATTCTACAATCAAAAATTCTAACGAAGTTATCGAGGTTTTTAACAAGCTAGGATGACCAGTTATTTACTACGATTGGTATTAAACGTGAGGATATTTTGCATATTGCAGAAAACAAAAAAGGAGGCCGTAAGGCCTCCTTTCAATTTATTGAATCAGCGAATTAACCGTTGTTACGGATCCACTCATCCATGTCTGTCTTAAGGTTGTCAGACTTAGTACCGAAGATAGCTTGTACGCCACCAGCAACTACAACAACACCTGCAGCGCCTAGTTTCTTCAGTTTGTCTTGGTCAACAAGAGCGGTATCAGCTACTGCAACACGTAGACGAGTAATACAAGCGTCAAGACCAGTGATGTTCGCTTTACCACCGAATGCAGCAACTAGCTCACCAGCAAGTTCAGAACCTGTAGCAACTACTTCTTCTTCAGATTCGTCTTCACGGCCCGGAGTTTTAAGGTCAAGTGCTTTAATCACAGTGCGGAATACGATGTAGTAAATTGCAGCGTAAGCAACACCACATACAACCATTAGACCCATCTTAGACGCGTTGCCAGATAGAACTAGGAAGTCGATTAGACCGTGTGAGAAAGATGTACCGTGTACAAAACCTAGAGTGTTCGCAAGAACGTATGCTGAACCAGCTAATAGAGCGTGGATTGCGTACAGTACAGGAGCAACGAATAGGAATGAGAATTCGATTGGTTCAGTGATACCCGTTAGGAATGAAGTCAACGCAGCAGAAGCCATGATGCCCATTACTTTAGCGCGGTTTTCAGGTTTAGCTGAATGTGCAATCGCGATTGCAGCAGCAGGTAGACCGAACATCTTGAACATGTAACCACCAGCTAGCTGACCGAAGCCATTGCCCGCTGCACGAGATGCGTCATCAGCAACTAGGTAACAAGTAAGAACACCGTTTTGAGTTTCGCCAGCAGCGTTTACACAAGTACCAGCTTCGAAGAAGAAAGGTACGTTCCAAACGTGGTGAAGACCAAATGGAATCAGAGAACGCTCAACGATACCGTAGATACCAAACGCCACTTGTGGGTTTTGGTGAGCAGCCCAATCAGAGAACGCAGAGATAGCGCCGCCAACTGGTGGCCATACTACAGATAGTAGGATTGCTAGACCAATCGCAGAGAAACCTGTGATGATTGGCACAGCACGCTTACCAGCGAAGAAGCCAAGGTACTCTGGTAGTTGAATACGGAAGAAACGGTTGAATGCCCAAGCAGCAACACCACCGACTAGGATACCACCTAGTACACCAGTGTCGATTTTATCAACGCCCATTACACCAGCCATTACGCCTAGTGTAGCAGTCATGATGCCGTAACCAACGATAGCAGCTAGACCAGCTACACCGTCGTTATTAGTAAAGCCAAGTGCTACGCCTACTGCGAACAGTAGTGCCATTTGACCGAATACTGAACCACCCGCTTGTTCCATTAAGTTTGAAACGATTTCTGGAATGAAAGGAAGGTCTGCTGCACCGACACCTAGCAAAATACCCGCAACTGGTAAAACTGATACTGGTAGCATCAGAGACTTACCAACTTTCTGCAGGCTAGCAAAAAGGTTCTTAAACATGTTTATGCTCCTGATAAAGATAAAATAATTATATGGGTCCTAACGGCACACCCCCGTAGCCTATATGTTAGCACCCAGTGAAAATGTAACCATGTATTGCATTATATTTTCTGCCGCTAAATATATATTGATGGGGAACTAACTTTCTAGTCACTTACGAAATTTAGTTTCAAAACACGTCTTGGATCACATGTCAAATATAGAAATGCAATGCTTTACAAGCCACTAACTAGCTGAAAAATAAATAAATTATAATCCATCCCTATTATTTTACTGAGTAAATAAAATAGAGGGTAATGTTATTTTTAGTAACAAAATTACAAATGTTGTAATTCACGCTCTCAAGTTCAACATATTCCGTAAACATTAAAAAAAAACGCATTTTTGGTGATCAAAAACACAAAAAGGGAGCTTTCGCTCCCTTTTGTTTGTTTAGTTAGATTTCTATCGCAAAAAAAGTTTTTGGTAATTTTTGGTCGTTTGTTCAGCAACCTCTTTCATTGATACCCCTTTTAACTGGGCGATATAAGCCGCAACTTCGACTACATATGCAGGCTGATTCTCTTTACCACGATATGGAATTGGCGCCAAATATGGCGAATCCGTTTCGATCAGCAACCTATCTAGAGGTAGGTTTTTCACAACGTCTTTAAGTTCTGTGGCTTGTTTAAAGGTCACAATACCTGAAATCGAGATATAGAAACCTAATTCCATTGCTGCTTCAGCGAACGCTTGATCTTCAGTAAAGCAGTGAATCACACCACCACACTTCTCTGCTCCGCCATCGCGTAAAATAGCTAACGTATCTTCACGCGCGTTACGCGTGTGGATGATCAAAGGTTTATTAAGCTCAACAGCCAACTCAACGTGCTGCTTGAACCTGAGCTGTTGTAGCTCTGCAGTCTCTGGTTGGTAATGATAATCTAGGCCAGTTTCACCAATAGCTACCACTTTCGGGTTGCTCGCGTACTCACGCATTCTTTCTAAACAGAAGTCGCTCTCTACGTCGAGAGGGTGAACGCCACACGAAGCCTTAACGTTATCAAACGGCGAGATCATCTCAAGCATGTTTTCAAACGAATCCAACGTCACACCGACAGAAAGCAGTTGGTCAACGTTGGCTGCTTTCGCTTTATTAACCACGTCTTCTACGCTGGTGTGTAAATCTTGGTAATCCAGTTTGTCTAAATGACAATGGGAATCTACGAACATGTTTCCTCGCAAGTGGCTATCAGCCAATTCATTATGAGTAGCTCCGTATTGAGCCCAGGGTGTTGCTTTAACTGCTCAATCAATATCAGCAGTTTATTCGACGCTGCATAAGCACTTTGATAAGACATCACCTCACACAGTGCTTTCGCACTCGGAATGATAGCCTGATTAGCTAAACCAAAATGCAGCTTTTGTACATCTGACAATAAATGCCAAAGCCAGCTAAGTTGAATCAAAGGGTCTTTGCTAAGCTCTGTAGAGAACTTCAGCATGTCGGGTTGAGTGCCTTTTATCACATTCACAAAGCCATCGAGCGCTTTTGTTGAAGCTTCGACGCCACCTTGATCAAACATTGCTTTCGCTTTCAGGGGGGCGTTGTCGTTCAATGTCAGTATGTACTGAGGAACCGTTTTACCAACTTCTCCATTTAACCATGCCGATCCTGCATCCAATTGTGGACACACCACATTAAATTGCTGGCAACGGCTAAGAATAGTTGGCATTAAGCGATTACTGTTGCGCGTTGAAAGGATGAAAATACAATTACTCGCAGGTTCTTCCAGTGTTTTCAACAGCGCATTAGACGCCGATTCATTCATCGCTTCAGCCGGACTAAGCAAAATGACACGCAAGCCACCCAACTGTGACGACTGTTGAGCCCAGCGGTTACTCGCACGCACTTGGTCAACGGTAATCGATTTACCTTCTTTCTCAGGTTCGATTACATGGAAATCAGGGTGACTCCCCGACTTCATTAATTCACAGCTGTGACAAAAGCCGCATGCTTCACTTTCGTAGTTAACACACATCAGTGCCGACGTGAGCTGACTAACCAGCGCTTCCACGCCCAGCCCTTCAGGCGCATTAACGATCACAGAGTTAGGAAAACGTTCTGCATCGAGACTTTTTTTCCACTCACTCCATACAGGTGTGAGCCAAGAATAAACTTCAGCCATGACTACCTACTGTTTATCGAGCCAAGCACCTAGCGCAACTTTAATATCAGCAGCCACTTGCTCAATCTCTTGCTGTGCATTAATCACGAGTACAGAATCGTCTTGCCCTGCAATTTCTAAGTAACGCTCACGCGTGCGATCGAAAAATGAGATGTCCATCTTTTCAATTCTATCAAGCTCACCACGACCTCTAGCGCGTTCAAGCCCGACTCTAGGGTCTAGGTCCAAATATAGTGTTAAATCTGGCTTAAAGCCGCCTAGCGTGGTTGCTTTCAGTGATTCCATAGTGCTACGAGCGATCTGACGACCACCACCTTGGTATGCTTGAGAAGACATATCATGGCGATCACCCAACACCCATTTACCACTGTCTAGTGCAGGCTTGATGACGTTTTCTACTAATTGAACACGCGCTGCGTACATCAGCAGCAACTCAGTCATGTCTTGAAGCTTCTCGCCCTCGTGTTCTTCTTTGACCAACGAGCGCATCTTCTCGGCAAGCACGGTACCACCGGGTTCACGAGTATTAACGATGTCAGCGACACCAGCTGTTTTCAATGTCTCAACGATGGCATTGATTGCTGTACTTTTGCCAGCACCTTCAAGGCCTTCAACCACGATAAATTTCGACTGATTCATAATTCTTTCTTTATTTGTTTTTTCTTAATTGCTTTAAGTAAGCTCGTACTGCACGGTTATGCTCAGTCAAACTCTTTGAAAATACGTGACCGCCGGTTCCACTCGCAACAAAATAAAGGTAGTTGCTCTTCTCTGGATTCAGAGCCGCGTTGATAGACGCTTTACCCGCCATCGCGATCGGTGTTGGCGGCAAACCGCTCATTGTATAGGTGTTGTACGGCGTTGGTGTGCGTAGATCTTTCTTACGAATATTGCCTTTGTAGCTATCGCCCATGCCGTAGATAACCGTTGGGTCAGTTTGCAAACGCATACGCTTGTTCAAGCGGTTAACGAATACAGAAGACACACGCTCACGCTCAGAAGCGACAGCAGTCTCTTTCTCGATGATAGACGCAAGAATTAAAGCTTCATAAGGCGATTTAAGAGGCAGTTTATCGGCTCTATTTTCCCACTCATCATTGACCACGTTCATTAGATCTCGGTGGGCACGTTTCAACAAATCTAAATCCGTTGTGCCATAGGTGTAGTGGTATGTTTCCGCTAAGAAAAGGCCTTCTAGCTTTTCATTTTCAATACCAAGCTTTTGTGCGATCTCTTTTTCAGAGACATCATTCAACGTCTGCTGAATGAATTCGTTGTCTTTTAGCTGAACAAGCCACTCGTCAAAACGACTGCCTTCTACAAAGGTAATGGTAAATTGGTGCTCCTTCCCTTCTACAAGCACTTGTAGCGCCTGCTCTAAGGTTAAACCCGGTTCAAGCAGGAATGTACCCGCTTTTACGTCTACAAGCTCAGGATGTAACTTACGGATTAATTTCTCATAAGGAGAAGCCTCGAAAAGCCCCTCGTTAATCAACTGGGCTAGAACGCGGTTAAAGCTGCTACCTGAAGCAACAGTCACGACTTGTGGTTTTTCTAATTGAATAACTTGTTTCAGGTTATCTTGCGCTTGGTTGTAAACATAAAAACCAGCAGCCGCGGCTGCGATTAGGCACAAGATAATAAAAATAAATAACTTTTTGATCACGAGTTTAGTTGTCCTTGAAGGCTACGAGTAACGGTTCCAATGTTGAATTGGGTATCACTAATACGGGTAACTGGGGCAACCCCTAAAATGGAGTTGGTCATGAAAACCTCATCAGCTTGCATGAGTTGAGATAAGCAGTAGTCACTAATAGTAACGGAAAATTCAGCTTGATTCAGCGCGGTTAACACTTGCTTACGCATAACCCCTGCAACGCCACTTTGCGTCAGTTGAGGAGTGTGAATCGTCTGCCCTTTTCGCCAAAACAGATTAGCCATGGTGGTTTCAATCACGTTACCTGATATATCCAGAACCACGCCATCCACTTCACCGGCCTGATCCATTTCATCTTTCATCAAGATTTGCTCAAGGCGATTATTGTGCTTATGACCGGCCAATAATGGGCTCAAACCCAGTGCTTGTTGGCAGATACCGAGTTCTACACCGGAATCTTGCCACGCGGAATAATGATTTGGGTAATCAAATGTACTGATGGTGATTGTTGGCTTGGCGATATTCTTGGCACTGTAGCCACGACCGCCAGCCCCACGGCTAACGTGCAGCTTGAGCCCTGCTTTTTCATTATGAGGCTTGTTTTTGTCTTGAAGATTCGTTGAACCATTAAGGCTCTTTGTACCAGGAAGCGCATTGTGTTGGATATGTTCAAGTGCATTATCGAGCCAAAGGTTAACCGTATTCCAATCAAGTTCGGAAATGCGTAACGCTTTAAGACAATCATCAACACGACGCTGATGATCGTGAAAATATTGAATCTGGCCATCTTGAACAAGCATGGTAGTAAAACAGCCGTCTCCATACTGAAACGAGCGATCTAAGATATCGACAGTTTGCTGACTTTCTCCATCAACCCAAAACATGTTTTTCCCCATAAAAAGAAACGGCTCAATGCTAAAGCATCGAGCCGTTTAAAAACAGTTCTAATTATGACTATCTACGATGTTTGACTCTTATATAAGATGATTAAATCTTTTTGAAGATCAAACAGCCGTTAGTACCACCGAAACCGAATGAGTTACATGCAGCATATTCCATACCGCTAACTTTACGCGCAGTGTGAGGTACTAAGTCAATATCTAAGCCTTCTTCAGGATCATCTAAATTGATTGTTGGTGGAACAATTTGATCAATTAGAGACATCGCAGTGATGATCGCTTCAGCAGAACCCGCAGCACCTAGAAGGTGGCCAGTCATTGATTTCGTAGAAGAAACCAAGACTTGCTTGCTGCCTGCTTCGCCAAGAGCACGCTTGATGCCCTTCACTTCCGCTACGTCACCTGCAGGAGTCGAAGTACCGTGTGCGTTAACATAACCGATTTGTTCACCAGTAATGCCAGCATCACGCATAGCCGCTTCCATTGCTAGTGCGCCACCAGAACCATCTTCACTTGGAGATGTCATGTGGTAAGCGTCACCCGACATACCGAAGCCAACTAGCTCACAGTAAATCTTAGCGCCACGAGCTTTAGCATGTTCATACTCTTCAAGAACCATCATGCCTGCACCGTCACCAAGAACGAAGCCGTCACGGCCTTTGTCCCATGGACGAGAAGCTTTTTGAGGCTCATCGTTACGAGTAGACAGTGCTTTAGCCGCACCAAAACCGCCCATACCTAGTGGTGTCGATGCTTTTTCAGCACCACCCGCTAGCATTGCGTCAGCATCGCCGTATGCAATCATACGAGCCGCGTGGCCAATGTTATGTAGGCCAGTCGTACATGCTGTAGAGATCGCGATGTTTGGACCGCGTAGGCCACGCATGATAGACATGTGACCCGCAATCATATTCACGATCGTCGACGGTACGAAGAACGGGCTTATTTTACGAGGGCCTTTTTCAGTTAGAGCCTTGTGACCGGCTTCGATCAAACCAAGACCACCAATACCAGAACCGATAGCAACGCCTACACGAGGAGCGTTTTCTTCAGTAATAGTTAGGGCTGAATCATCTAAAGCTTGAATACCTGCTGCGACGCCGTACTGGATGAACAAGTCCATCTTACGAGCATCTTTTTTAGTCATATACTCTTCGCAGTTAAAGTCTTTAACTAGACCTGCAAAACGAGTTGAGAAATTGGTTGCGTCAAAATGATCGATATTAACGATACCACTTTGACCAGCTAGCAGGGCTTTCCAAGAAGATTCTACAGTGTTGCCTACCGGCGACAACATACCCATGCCAGTGACAACTACACGACGCTTGGACACGATATTACACTCCGGGGATTGAGGTGATTTAAGATGAGGATAGATGAGTTAGATAAAACACAGGCGGTCGAGGTGACCGCCTGGGAGAGATTATTACTGAGCGCTAGTTACGTAATCGATAGCAGCTTGAACAGTAGTAATTTTCTCAGCTTCGTCATCTGGAATCTCAGTGTCGAATTCTTCTTCTAGAGCCATTACTAGCTCAACTGTGTCTAGAGAATCTGCACCTAGGTCATCAACGAAAGAAGCTTCGTTTTTAACTTCAGCTTCGTCTACACCTAGCTGTTCAACAATGATTTTCTTTACGCGTTCTTCGAGGTTGCTCATTTTTTCTTTTCCTTTACAGAGTTCGCTTTATGCGATGTTTTCCGTAGTTTATTCAATCTATTGAAAGTTGCAAGGTCAACTTTTCTGGTCAAACCACAATTTTCACGATTTTAACCGAAATTACGTATGATCTTGACTTAAATCATGCACAAATGTTGCACATAATTTACACCATGTACATACCGCCATTGACGTGAAGTGTTTCACCTGTGATATAAGCTGCCGCAGGTGACGCCAAAAATACCACAGCTTCAGCGATTTCGCGAGGGTCACCTAGTCGACCTGCTGGTACATTCGCCAAAGTTACTGCACGTTGGTCATCATTTAGCGCTTTAGTCATGTCAGTTTCGATGAAACCAGGTGCTACAGTGTTCACTGTAATACCACGAGACGCAACTTCACGAGCCATTGATTTAGTAAAACCAATTACGCCTGCTTTTGCAGCTGCGTAGTTAGCTTGACCAGCGTTACCCATAGTACCGACTACAGAACCAACGTTTACGATACGTCCTTGACGCTTCTTCATCATGCCACGCAATACAGCTTTAGACATGCGGAAGATAGGCGTTAGGTTAGTATCGATGATGTCATTCCATTCATCGTCTTTCATACGCATAAGTAGGTTATCACGAGTGATACCTGCGTTGTTAACCAGAATGTCAATCGCACCGAATTCATCGTTGATGGTTTTCAGTGTAGCTGCAATTGAGTCAACATCCGTTACATTAAGAGCAAGACCTTTACCGTTCTCACCTAGGTACTCACTGATTGCAGCAGCGCCGCCTTCAGACGTAGCAGTACCGATAACTTTAGCACCACGCTCAACTAAAAGTTCAGCGATTGCACGACCGATACCACGGCTTGCGCCTGTAACTAGTGCAACTTTGCCTTCTAAATTCATCATAACTTCTCTATTAAGTGTTTATTTACTTAGCAGCTTCTAGTGATGCAGTGTCATTAACTGCAGCAGCTGTCATAGTTTTTACGATTCGTTTTGTTAGACCGGTAAGAACTTTACCTGGGCCTAATTCTAGTAGCTTCTCTACGCCTTGCTCATTCATAGCTTGTACACCTTCAGTCCAACGAACTGGGCTGTACAGCTGGCGAACAAGTGCGCTTTTGATTTTTGCCGGGTCTGTTTCAGCAATAACATCAACGTTATTGATAACAGGCAGTGCCGGCGTGTTGAACTCTAGAGCTTCTAGAGCAACTGCTAGCTTGTCTGCTGCAGGCTTCATAAGGGCACAGTGAGACGGCACAGATACTGGTAAAGGAAGTGCACGTTTAGCACCCGCTTCTTTACATAGTGCACCAGCGCGCTCTACTGCTGCTTTGTTACCCGCGATAACAACTTGGCCAGGTGAATTGAAGTTAACTGGAGACACAACTTCGTCTTGTGCCGCTTCTTCACACGCTTTAGCAATCGCTTCATCATCTAGACCGATGATTGCGTACATTGCACCAACACCCGCAGGAACCGCTTCTTGCATCAGTTGACCACGTAGCTCAACTAGCTTGATCGCTTCTTTAAAGTCGATAACACCCGCACACACTAGTGCAGAGTATTCGCCTAGGCTGTGGCCGGCTAGGTTTGCAGGTTGCTCTAGACCAAGCTCTTGCCATACACGCCAGATTGCAACAGACGCTGTTAGTAGAGCCGGTTGAGTACGGAAAGTTTCATTTAGATTTTCTACTGGACCATCTTGAACCAATGCCCATAGATCGTAACCAAGTGCTTCTGAAGCT
Source organism: Vibrio sp. 10N.247.310.24 (assembly GCF_041467175.1). Classification (NCBI taxonomy): domain Bacteria; kingdom Pseudomonadati; phylum Pseudomonadota; class Gammaproteobacteria; order Vibrionales; family Vibrionaceae; genus Vibrio; species Vibrio sp. 10N.247.310.24. The sequence continues at coordinate 85,775 of NZ_JBFSUD010000009.1, read as the reverse complement.
TCAGCAAATGTCTTTTTAACAACATCATACTGTTCGCCTAGGTCAGCAAGCATACCGATAGCTTGAGAGCCTTGGCCTGGGAATACGATAGCAAATTTGCTCATAGTAATTTTCCTTTAAGCAAAGCAAAAAATTGAATAAGGCACATAAGTTATGTGCCTTGTTTGTTGATTATCGCTTGGGGTTAGAATTTAACTAACGCAGAACCCCAAGTGAAGCCGCCACCAAACGCTTCAAGTAGAAGCGTTTGACCACGTTTAATTCGCCCGTCGCGAACTGCCTCATCAAGGGCCGTTGGTACGGTAGCTGCCGACGTATTGCCGTGCTTATCAAGAGTAATCACAACTTGATCAAGCGACATCGTCAGCTTTTTAGCGGTTGCCGAGATAATACGGTAGTTCGCTTGATGTGGAACTAACCAATCAAGCTCTGACTTATCCATATTGTTCGCCGCTAATGTGTCTTTCACTAGCTTAGAAAGCTGAGTTACCGCCACTTTAAATACTTCGTTACCCGCCATGTGCAACCATTTGTCCGCATCACCGCCACGCTCTGGAACTTCTAGGCTTAGAAGCTCACCATATTTACCATCAGAGTAAATGTGAGTAGACAAAATACCTGGCTCTTCGCTTGCGCCAACAACCACCGCACCTGCAGCATCACCAAATAAGATGATAGTAGAGCGGTCAGTCGGATCACAGGTTTTTGACAGTGCATCCGCACCGATTACCAAAACGTTCTTACACATGCCAGTCTTGATGTGTTGATCAGCAACAGACAGTGCGTAGACAAAACCAGAACACGCCGCAGCCAAATCAAACGCAGGGCAGCCTTTGATACCAAGCTTGCCTTGTACCTGACATGCCGAAGACGGAAATGTGTGGCTACTGCTGGTTGTCGCAACGATGATTAAATCAATATCTTCTTTGTCGATACCTGCCATTTCAATGGCATTCTCAGCAGCGTAAAACGCCATATCCGCAACAGTTTCGTTTTCCGCTGAAATACGACGCTCTTTAATACCTGTTCTAGCAACGATCCACTCATCGCTAGTCTCTACCATTTTCTCTAAGTCTGCGTTAGTACGCACCTGAGATGGCAAGTAGCTGCCAGTACCTAAAATTTTGCTATACATGAAGACTAATAATGCCTCTCGAGTAAAACCGCTTCCAAACGATCGCTAATGCGACTGGGGACTTGTCGTTTGACCTCGTGTACTGCCTCACCAATCGCGTTGACGACTGCAGACACATCAGCACTTCCATGGCTTTTAATGACAATGCCGCGCAATCCTAACAAACTTGCGCCGTTATACTGGTCGGGGTTCAAGGTTTTTAATTCAGTAAATAGCTCAGAAAACAACATTCTGGCGATCCAACCCTTTATTGTTGAAGCCATCATGCGCGTTTTTAGCTTATCAATAAAGAGCTGAGCCGTACCTTCACACGTTTTTAAGCAGACATTGCCCACAAAACCATCACATACGACGACATCAGCAGCATCTTGAAGTAATTGATTACCTTCAATATAGCCTATGAAGTTCACAGACTGAGTATTCGACAACATTTCAGCGCATCGTTTTACAAGGTCATTGCCTTTGATTTCTTCAGCGCCGATATTCAAGATAGCGACACGAGGCACGCGACCTAAATGTTGTTCTGCTAATGCACTGCCCATTACGGCAAACTGAAACAGTGAATCCGCGTCACTAGAAACGTTCGCTCCTAAATCAAGCATCCATGTACGGTTGCCAGAAGCGGTAGGCAAAGCTGAAACCAATGCAGGCCTATCAATACCAGGAAGGAGTTTGAGTCGGAAACGAGATAACGCCATCAGTGCGCCGGTGTTGCCACCACTCACACAAGCATCAGCTTGTGACTCGGCAACCAGATCGATAGCAGCACGCATAGAGCTACCCTGACTGTTGCGTAGGGCCAGTGAAGGTTTTTCAGAATTGGAAATGACTCGATCACAATGCTGGATACTCAAACGAGAATCAGGCATTCGACCTAATGAAGATAATTGAGATGTGATCGCGTTTCGATCACCTATTAGAATGACTTTTAGCTCTGGGAAATACGACAGTGCCTGCACGGCGGCAGGCACTGTAACACGAGGACCGAAGTCCCCGCCCATTGCATCAAGCGCAACGGTTAGATTTTGCAAAGGTCAACCTTACTTGTTGATAACCTTTTTGCCGCGGTAGAAACCTTCGGCAGTCACGTTGTGACGTAGGTGAGTTTCACCTGAAGTTGCGTCTACAGAAAGTGCAGCTGTAGTTAGCGCATCGTGTGAACGACGCATGCCACGCATTGAACGTGATTTCTTGCTCTTTTGTACGGCCATTGACCCTACTCCTATGTAAATTCTTAAAGATACTTACTAATAAGTTACTTCTTTAAGTTTTTTAAAACATCAAATGGATTCGGCTTTTTATCTTCCTCAATTTCTTCAGGAAGTTCACCAAACACCAAGTTATTTGAGTTAACGCTACATTTCGCATCGTCGTGCATTGCTATTTGTGGCAATCCAAGGATGAACTCGTCTTCAACTAATTGAATCAGGTCTAACTCACCGTACTCGTTCAGATCTACCAAATCGTACTCTTCCGGTGCTTCCTCTTCACTTTTCTCGCTGTAAACAGGAGTATAAGTAAATTGGACATCGCACTCATGTGCGAAAACCTCATTACAACGTTGACACTCTAAATCGACTTCGACGTTAGCTTTACCAGAGATAACGACTAATCGTTGTTCATCAAGCCCAAATGACATTGAGACTTGCGCGTCACGTTTTACGCCTTCAGTTGTTTCGGTTAAACGCTTTAAAAGACTGACTTGAATGATACCATCCATATCGAGTCGTTTTTGAGCCGTTCTTGCCGGATCAACTGTACGCGGTATTTTTTCCTTTTGCATAGGGCGCGAATCTTATCTTCCAAATCGTGTTTAGTCAAAGGAAATGGCAAAAAAAATGTACTTTCCTACCTTTCCTGTTCAGAGCATTATGAATAGCAGGCTAAGTTACGTTATCCTGAACTAAATGCTTACACGAATTGTAAATTAAAATGAGAAATTACCAACTAGTTTTAGCTTCTACATCTCCATTTAGGCAAGAGATCCTCAAAAAACTACAGTTAGACTTTGTCACAGCGAAGCCTGACTGCGATGAAACGCCACTTCCAGAAGAGACTCCTCAACAATTGGTAATGCGTCTTGCTGAAACCAAAGCCAAGTCTTGTGCTGTCGAACAACCAAGCCTAGTGATTGGTTCCGATCAAGTATGTGTGATTGACGAAGAAATCATTGGCAAACCTCATACTCGTGAGAAAGCGATTGAGCAATTGTCTCGTCAAAGTGGTAAGAGCATCACTTTCTATACTGGGATAACGGTATGGAACAGCGAGACCAATAAAGCTGACACGCGTCTCGACACCTTTGTTGTGCATTTCCGCGATTTAACTGAGCAACAGATCATTTCTTATGTTGAGAAAGAGCAGCCTTATTACTGCGCGGGCAGTTTTATGTGCGAAGGGTTAGGTATTGCATTGTTTAAACAGATGGAAGGTAAAGACCCAAACACGCTGATCGGCTTACCTCTGATCGATTTAGTCGATATGCTTGAGGCACAAGGAATGAACGTGTTGTAAGCGATACTTACCACTCTGTTGGAGATTCCCTACTCCTTCCTTCGTCAGTCTAGGGAGTGACGGAACGCGCAATTTTATCTAATCCGCTAATGATATAGAACGTGACCTTAAAAAGTCGTCATCCTCAAGAGCGAGGAACGAGCGAGTTGGGGAGCTTCTGCAACATATGACAACAAAAAAAGGTTGACGATATTCGTCAACCTTTTCCATTTGATGCATCGATACTCAATTCACGAAATATCTCGTATCTTCTTAAAGCTTACGTAAACCAGTTAAGGCTTTCTCTAGCCTTCTTTCCATTGGCGCCGAGATATCCATCTTCTCTTCGCTACCTGGGTGGGTAAACTTGATGTTGGCTGCATGTAAGAACAGACGATTCAGTCCTACTTTACCCGTATAAGCATCGAAACGGCGATCACCGTAACGATCATCCCAAGCTATTGGATGACCAGTATACTGAGCGTGCACACGGATTTGGTGTGTACGGCCTGTAATTGGGCTAGCTTGAATCAACGTCGCCTCTTGGAATTTCTCTAAAACCTTAAAGCGGGTTTCAGAAGCTTTACCATTCGGGTTCACTCGAACAATGCTATTCACTTCATTTTTTAACAAAGGTGCGTTGACGACTTTACAACTGTTCTTCCATTCGCCCATCACTAGAGCGAAATAGTATTTTTGAACCGTTTTTTCACGGAACTGTGCTTGAAGGTGTCTTAGCGCCGAGCGCTTCTTAGCAACAAGCAAAATGCCAGACGTATCTCTATCAATACGGTGCACTAACTCAAGAAAACGAGCATCAGGGCGAAGAGCACGCAATGCTTCAATCGCGCCAAACTTCAAGCCGCTGCCACCATGAACCGCAGTACCTGATGGTTTATTGAGAATCAGCATGTGATCATCTTCATAGATGATGCACTGTTCCAATTCCGAAACCTTATTGAGTTTCGTACTCAGTACGTTCTCTTCCGTTTTCTCTTCAATAGTAACGGGAGGGATACGTACTAAGTCGCCAGCTTTTAGTTTGTACTCAGCCTTGATACGTTTCTTGTTAACGCGGACTTCGCCTTTACGCACGATTCGGTAAATCATGCTTTTCGGGATGTTTTTTAATTGGTTGCGTAAGAAGTTATCAATACGCTGACCAGCCATATCTTCGTCAATGTCGACAAATTGGACTTGGGTTCTAATTTCGCTCATTGGGTTATTGTATCACTGTCACTTTTGATAATTGAGATTTTCTTAACCCTATTCTGAACTTATTTATCTAAAATCCCTGCGACTCTATCCCTAAAAGGTCATTGAAGTTCTATATTTCTTTGATTCTCCGAACAAAAAAGCACCAAGCTTCCTGCAAATTAAAATATCAATTGATAAATTATTTATAGACAGTGAGTTAGAGCTATCAAAACCCAAACAAAAACTGTTTTTTTTACCGCATTACGACAAAGCAGATTGCTGTGTTTACCGACCACTGCTATAGTTCACAGCTGCTATCAATGGATTGACTAATATTTAAACAGCTAACCATTCATAAGCAAGTAAATGAGTAGATGACTCAGATTAGACAGTGCTGCAATCGGCGTAAGACACGGTCAACTGAGTTCCTTATCGCTCTACTCACGTACACTCATGTTGAGTATTCACCGCCACATCGCGGATCATAGGCTAACTCCCTATGATGACTGACGTGCCCCAGAGCATCCCTCTCCAGCCGGGAGGCTGCACCGATAAAGCCATGGGATCTGGCACCATGAGAAACGAACTAAAGCGATAAGACCAATGATGAAAATAAGAAAAGACAATGAGAATTTCTAAATGAAAAGAATGTTAATTAACGCAACTCAAAAAGAAGAGTTGCGTGTCGCTTTGGTTGATGGCCAGCGACTGTTCGATCTAGATATCGAAAGTCCAGGTCACGAATCAAAGAAAGCGAATATCTACAAAGGACGTATTACCCGTATTGAACCAAGCCTAGAAGCGGCATTTGTTGATTACGGCGCAGAACGTCACGGTTTCCTCCCTCTTAAAGAAATTGCCCGCGAATACTTCCCTGAAGGTTATACATACCAAGGCCGTCCTAGCATTAAAGAAGTGCTAAGAGAAGGACAAGAAGTAATCGTACAAGTTGAGAAAGAAGAACGTGGTAGCAAAGGCGCTGCACTGACAACTTTCATCTCTTTGGCGGGTAGTTACTTAGTTCTTATGCCAAATAACCCTCGCGCTGGCGGTATTTCTCGTCGTATCGAAGGTGATGAACGCACTCAACTGAAAGCAGCATTAAGCACTCTTGAGCTTCCTCAAGGTATGGGCTTAATTGTGCGTACAGCGGGTGTAGGCAAAAGTGCAGAAGAGCTAGAGTGGGACTTGAACGTTCTATTGAATCACTGGGGCGCTATCAAGCAAGCTTCTGATTCAAATGCAGCTCCTTTCCTTATTCACCAAGAAAGTAACGTTATCGTTCGTGCGATTCGTGACTATCTACGTCGTGATATTGGCGAGATTCTAATCGACAGCAATACTATTTTTGAACGTGCACAAGCGCACATTCAATTAATACGCCCAGATTTCATGAATCGCGTTAAGAAATACGATGGTGAAGTACCACTATTCAGCCATTACCAGATTGAAAGCCAGATCGAATCTGCTTTCCAACGTGAAGTTCGTCTTCCATCTGGTGGTTCTATCGTAATCGACCCAACAGAAGCTCTGACTTCTATCGATATCAACTCTGCTCGTGCAACAAAGGGCGGCGATATCGAAGAAACAGCACTTAACACTAACCTAGAAGCAGCCGATGAAATTGCACGTCAATTACGTCTACGTGACCTAGGTGGTCTTGTTGTTATCGACTTTATCGATATGACTCCGGTTCGCCACCAACGCGAAGTAGAAAGCCGTCTACGTGATGCCGTTCGTTTAGATCGCGCACGTGTTCAGATTGGTCGTATTTCTCGCTTTGGTCTTCTAGAGATGTCTCGTCAACGTTTGAGTCCATCACTAGCAGAAGCAAGCCACCACATTTGTCCTCGTTGTACAGGTACTGGTGTTGTTCGTGATAACGAATCTCTAGCACTATCTGTTCTACGTCTGATCGAAGAAGAAGCTCTAAAAGACAACACTGCGCAAGTTCTTGCTGTAGTCCCTGTTCCTATCGCTTCTTACCTATTGAACGAAAAACGTCGCTCAGTAAACCACATCGAGAAGAACCAAGAAGTTAAGATCACTGTAGTTCCTAACTCTGATATGGAAACACCGCACTTTGAGGTTATCCGTGTTCGTGAAGGTGAAGAGTTCGACCTACTGTCTTACTTGCTGCCTACCAAGCTAGAAGCTCTAAAAGAAGCAGAAAGCAAAGAGCCTGCAGAACAGACTATTCGTCCTAAGAAGATCGAAGAGCCAGCTCTTAAAGGCTTCGCAGCTCCTGCTCAATCAGCACCGACTCCTGCTCCAGCTCCTAAAGCTGTAGAAGAGAAAAAAGCTGAATCAGCAGCGACTCAAGAACCAGGTTTAGTTGGTCGTTTCTTCAAAGCTATCGGTAGCTTCTTATTTGGCTCTTCAACTCAAGAAGAGAAAAAAGAAGAAGAGAAGCAAGAAGAGAAACCTAAGAACAATCGCAACAACGGCAACCGTCAACGCCGTGATCGTAACGATAACCGTCGTCGTAACCAACGTGGTGACCGTGGTGAACAACGTGGTGAGCGTGGTGACAATCGTAACGAAAACCGTGACAACAAACGCCGTCGTAAACCAGTTCGTGATGAGAAACCTGAAGAGCAGAAAGAAACTGCTCCACAGCAAAATCGCCAGCCTCGTAAGCCTAAGCAAGACCGTCGCAATAAGCCACGTGATGAGCAGAAGCAACGCGAAGAGCTAGCACCATCTAAATTAGCAGAAGAAGGTCTACAGCTAGCGGCAGAAGCTCAAGCTGATAAACTAGAAGCGCCTAAGGCTAAGCCAGAAGCGAAAGCAGCTAAGATTAAAGAGCGTCGTCAGCGTCGTAAACTGAACAAACAAGTTCGTATTAAAGACCAACAAGCTGAAGCTTCAGAAAACTCGTCAAATGAGTCTGCTGTTGCTAAAGAACAGTCTATTGCGAAAGAACAATCAGTAGCTCAAGAGCAAAAAGTTGCGGAACAAGTAGAAGCAACTCAAGCAAACGCTGATGAACAAACAGAACAGGAAGAGCCGAAGCAACGTCGCAACCGTCGTTCTCCACGTCACCTACGTGCAAGTGGTCAACGTCGTCGTCGCGGTCGTGATCGTCGTCCTAACCCATTCCGCCTACGTAAAGGTGGTGTAGCTTCTCCAGAGATGGCTATGGGTAAAGTGATGCCTCGCTTCATTCCAAAACCTCACCATAATCAGGCAAAACCTGAAGTGGCTGAAGTTCAAGTAGCAGTTGAAACTCAAGTTGCTGTACAAGAGCAAAACGTAGCTCAAGAGACGGCACCACAAAGTAACACAGCTATGGCTGGCGGCTTTGCATGTCCTGAACTTGCGATGGGTAAAGTCATTATCCGCCGTGAAGAAGCTGAAACTGTCGTTGAAACTCAGGTAACTGAAGCTCCTGCGGTAGTTGAAGATCCTGTAGTCGTTGAAGAAGCACCAGTGGTTGTTGAAACTGAAAAAGTTGAAGCTCCAGTGATTGTAGAAGCGACGAAAGTCGAAGCGCCTGTTGCAGTAGAAAAGACAACACCAGTTGTTGAAGCTGAAGCACCTAAAGCTGAAAGTGCAAAAGTTGAAGAAGCGCCTGTTGTAAAAGCAGAAGCTCCTAAAGCGGCACCAAAGGCAGCTGTTGCTAAAAAACAAGCAGGTTCACCAATGACTAAAGCTCCTGGTCCTCAAGAGATCAAAGAGATTCAAGTTGTTGCGGCTCCATTCCGTACTGAGCGTTTTGTATCGAAAGGTGCAGGTAGCCAAGCAGCGTCAAATAAAGCCGGCGCAGGCATGACTAAACCTCAATACTAATGAGCTTCGCAGAGTAATCTGCAGAGAACTATCTAAGGGCGACTTATTCATAAGTCGCCCTTTTTTTATATCCACAGTTCCGATTAGTTATAATAGATATATTACTCAAAATAGGGTTCAACCTTGAACTTAATCACATTTTTGGGTAGCATTCGCGCACTTATATTTTCGACACTTAGCTATTGCCGCTCTTTTTCATCACTGTTTGGCTACGCAATACACTCGTGTCGGTAAACCCATTTTAAGCATAGCTGAGCAAACATGTTCGAATTCCCACAATTTTCAAAGCACTCTGTAAAAAACGATGTGCTTTCAGGTCTTACCGTAGCCTTAGCTCTAGTACCTGAAGCCGTAGCATTCGCCTTTGTTGCAGGCGTTGACCCAATGGTTGGTCTTTACGCAGCATTCATCGTAGGTTTAATCACTTCTGTCTTCGGCGGTCGTCCAGGTATGATTTCTGGTGCAACTGGCGCAATGGCTGTTGTAATGGTTAGCCTAGTAGCAACCCATGGCGTTCAATACCTATTTGCGGCAGTTATGCTAGCCGGCCTTCTGCAAATTGCAGCGGGTGTATTTAAGCTAGGTAAATTCATCCGTATCGTTCCGCACCCAGTAATGATTGGTTTCGTGAACGGTTTAGCGATCGTTATCTTCTTAGCGCAGCTTGGACAATTTAAAGCACCAGACGTAACAGGTGCGCTAACTTGGTTACCAAGCGGTCAAATGACACTAATGCTAGGTCTAGTCGCACTCACTATGGGTATCATCTACTTCCTACCTAAGCTCACTACAGCAGTACCTTCTTCATTGGTAGCTATTGTTACAGTAACAGCTTTGGTTGTAGGCCTTGATCTTGAAACTCGCACTGTTGTTGATTTCCTACGTACTATGTCTGGTGACGAAGCAGCAACACTAGCGGGCTCTCTACCAACATTCTCTATTCCAGCAGTACCGTTTAGCCTAGAAACGCTATACATCATCCTGCCTTACGCAGTGATTCTTGCAGCGATTGGTCTAATCGAATCACTACTAACGCTAACCGTACTAGACGAAATGACAAACACTCGTGGCCAATCTAACCGCGAATGTGTTGGTCAAGGTATGGCGAACGTGACGTGTTCAGTATTTGGCGCGATGGGTGGTTGTGCGATGATCGGTCAATCGATGATCAACGTAAACTCAGGTGGTCGTGGTCGTCTTTCAGGTATCGTAGCGGCAGTTGCACTACTGATGTTCATCCTGTTCGGCTCTGCACTGATTGAAATGATTCCTCTAGCAGCACTTGTGGGCGTTATGTTCATGGTTGTTATCGGTACGTTTGAATGGGCAACCTTCAAGTTGGCACGTCGCGTTCCTAAGCAAGACTTCTTCGTTATCGTCCTTGTAACTGTAGTTACAGTACTAACAGACCTTGCGGTAGCAGTTGGTGTGGGTGTTGTTGCTTCTGCACTAATGTTTGCATGGCAACATGCTAAGCACATCTACGCAGACACATCGGTTAACGCTGAAGGCTCTAAAGAGTACAAAGTTAACGGTCCAATCTTCTTTGGTTCAACCGCTAACTTCCTTGAGTTGTTTGACTCATACAACGATCCACAAGATGTTATCGTTGATTTCGCAAACTCACGCGTTACTGACCACTCTGCTATTGAAGCGATCGACACGATTGCTGACCGTTACGCGGCACTAGGTAAAACACTTCACCTTCGCCACCTAAGCCAAGACTGTGTTGCTATGCTGCACAAAGCCGGTAGCTTAGTTGAAGCGAACGTTGCAGAAGACCCAATCTACAAAGTAATGTCTAAGTAAGCTTAGTCATAGCTTAAAGCTAGATTTAGAAAGGCCGACATTCAATGTCGGCCTTTTTTATATCGATGAACCTTGATACTTTATCGCCCACCAAGAACACAGCCTCTACACTATATTGAACGCAGTATCGCTTCGCTCGACTCTTCGATTAAATCCAACACTAATTCAAAGCCATTCCCCTCACCATAATAAGGATCGGGAATTTCTTGATATTGTGACTCTCCAAAACTCAAAAATAACGCGAGCTTGTATTGGAGGTGAACTGGACACTGGCTCACTAAGTCATCTAAATTCTCCTTGTCTGCCGCAAGTATCAGGTCAAACTCTTCGAAGTCATTATCTACCACTTTACGAGAGGTAATCCCTTTAAAGCTGTAGCCGCGCTTCTCTCCTGCTGATTTTGAACGTGAGTCTGGCGCATTGCCTTGATGAAAGCCAATCGTCCCAGCGGAGTCGACCGTTACATTAATATCCATCTGCTGAGCTTTCTTTCTCAGCACCGCTTCACCTGTTGGCGAACGACAAATATTCCCCATACAAACCACGAGTATCTTTTTCATCCGTAATCACCTGTTCTTCCGATGGTTTTTGCTATCGTTAAGTTAGGCTATGATAGGCGTAATCACAACTTAAAAGGATTTGTTATGTCGACCGAAGACAACAAAGAACAACGCCACAAAGCAAGACAGCAGAAAGTAAAAGAGCAAGTCGATGCACGTGTTGCAGCAGCGCAAGAAGTGAAAGGACTGTTATTGGTTATTACTGGCAACGGGAAAGGGAAATCGACATCAGGTTTCGGTACGATTACACGTGCAGTCGGTCACGGTAAGAAATGTGCCGTTGCTCAGTTTGTAAAGGGAACCTGGGATAACGGTGAAAAGAACGTTCTTCAAAAACTCGATGTAGAGTTCCAAGTGATGGGTACAGGCTTTACTTGGGAAACTCAAAATAAGGCGAAAGATATTGAAGCCGCACAGCGCGTATGGAAAGAGTGCCAACGCATGCTAGCTGATGAGTCGATTGATGTAATTCTGTTTGATGAGCTGACGTACATGGTGAGCTATGGCTACATTGAATTGGATGAAGTGGTAGAAGCTCTGAATAACCGCCCTAAAATGCAATCAGTGATCATCACAGGCCGTGGAGCGCATCGAACTTTAACGGACATGGCCGATACCGTGTCTGAAGTTCGTAACGTTAAACACGCTTTTGAATCTGGTGTTAAAGCTCTGCAAGGCGTTGACTGGTAATTGCATTCAACCAGAGATCCCCGACTCGGTCATTCTTCCCTCTCGAGGATGACGACCACTAGACTGTCACGCCCTTGAACAAGGCACTAATACCTATCGTCATTCCCTAATGCGAGGGGCGAGCTTCATAGGGAATCTCTCTTGGGTATTATCGGCAGCCAAACAAAAGCGCCATTCCTCGTAATAAGGAATGGCGCTATTTATATGCTATTTATTTAAAATGGCGATTAGTTAAACAAGCCTTTGAGTAAACCATTGACTGCATCTCTAGTTTTCTCATCTTTGATCTTGTCACCGTATTTTTCTTCAAGTTTCTTAATACCGCGATCAATCTCTTTTTCAGCTTTCTGTTTCAACACATCATCAAAAACAAGCCCAAATTTCGGGTCAGCCCACTGGCCGGTTACCTTAATTGGAATCGTCACATCTTTGAGATCATCAATGCTCTTACCACCCTGGCCTTCAAGCGAACCAACAATTGACGTGCGAACCAGGAAGTCGACCGTTTCATTGATGAAGTTTGCTTTACCTTGACCTGTCACGCGTAAAAGAGGCGACTGTGCCGATAAGTCGTTCGTTGAAACCCAACCTTTATCAACCTTGAGTGTTGCTTTCATTGCACTAAAATCTGTCTTTTGAGACTCATCTTTGCTTTCGACTTTTTCGCCTTTGATCTTAGCGTAGTTTTCTCTAATCAGTTGCGCGATGTTGATGCCATTAACCGCACCATCTTCAAAGTTAATCGCAATAGTACCTACCAAGTTCTTCTTGATTCCTGTTGGCGTCAAGCTCTTACCTTTAACGTTAACATCGATATTACCGGTACCTTCCAGCGTATCGTTGTTCGCTACGTCAACCAGTAACGGTTGTACTTTTACGCCTTTAATCTTTTTCTTAGCCGTGTAAGTCGCAGGCGTCTTGCGTGCATCTAATCGTGCTGTTGCCGAGATAGAGCCTTGGTAAAGATTCGAGGTAAACGATGTCAGATCTGCGATACCACGGTTAACTGAGAACGCAGTTTTCACGTTCTGCATTTTTGCGTTGTTCGCCTTGAACTTATCGATTGTGATATTACCTTTCACATCGAGCGTTTTCAGAGCTGACAGATCAGGTTCTACTTCTTTCGCAGGAACCGAGTTATCTGAACTTGACGTCGAAGAAGCTGTAGTATTTGAAGTTGAGCCACCAGCAGAATCAGAAGGCGCAGCGCTCGCTGTTTCTTCTGTATTACCTAGGCCTAAGAACTCATCTAAATCGATGTTCGGGCTATGAAGAGAAAAACGAACCTTTGGTATTTCAGATAAAGTGATGTCCGCTTTACCGTCTAGTGCGATAGCGTTAGCTTGCAGCTTCTCTAGCACAAAGCTCAAGTGACTCTTCGTTAGATCAAAGCTTAAGTCAGACAGCATATCCACTTTCATTGGTGATTGAGGAAGCGTTTCACCTTTGAATGTTGAGTCTAATGTTAACTTGTTCAGTGTAACTTTTGAGATCGCGCTATCGACAGTTAAGTCACCGCCACCTTTAAGATCAAGGTCAAGACCAGCAGCATTACCAATCACCGCATAAGTCAGTTGGTTAACCTTATCGAACTCAAACGTATTTAAGCCAATCTTCGCTGACTCGATCGACGTTGCTGGATCATTGAACTTCGCATTAAGGTCAATATTTCGTAATGCGTAGCTTGCAAAGCCTTCCGCTAATTTGAATTCAGCACTGCCATTTGCAGAGAACTTCTGTTGGTTGTTTTCACCAGAAGCCGCAAATGTCGCGGTCGTCCATGTATCAACGGCAAACTCAGAAAGACTCAAAGACACATCGTATAGCTTAGTGAATGAACCTGCTTGCTTGTCGTCCATCTCAAACAATGCGTTTGAGACTGTTACACCTGCAAGATTGATCGTCCAGCCAGATGTGTCTGTAGAAGTTTGCTCTTGAGGCGCCGGTGTTGCTTCAGAACTTGTATCCGCTGAAGGTTCAGACTCCTTAGGAGCAGACACTTGTGTGAGCGCATCGATGTTCTTGCGACCATCTTTAAGCGTTTCTAAATAAAATTCTGCACCATCTAGAGTGATATTGCCGATCTCTAGTTGATTGCTAAATAGCGGAGTAACCGAAACATCAACGCCAACCGTATCAACCTTAAACAGGTTTGGTTGAGTGAACCCTTCAGGGTTACGTAATTCAGTTTGACCAAGTTCGAAGCCAATAGATGGGAAGAATTGCCAACTGATATCACCCTCGATCACAAGCTCTAGGCCTGTGTGTTTTTGGGCTTGTTCGACAATTAATGGCTTAAATTGGTTGGGATTCACTAACAGCACTAGTGCCAGAATTGCTGCAACGACAACAAACACTGGTACAGCTATGAAAATGAGTAGTTTCTTCATCCGCATATTCCTTGCTTAGATTCCAAAAGAAAGTGGCACTATAAAAGTGCCACTGATTCGGTAAAAAATAAAGCTAAGTGAGTCACTTAGGCAAAATTTTATTCGATTAAGACTTCAACAACTTCGCAATATGCGCTTTTAGCACATCAATCGCAATACGGTTTTTACCACCACGAGGAACGATGATGTCTGCATGTTGTTTTGAAGGCTCGATAAACTGCATGAACATTGGGCGTACTGTTTCTTGGTATTGTTTAAGTACCGTATCCATTGTTCGACCACGCTCTTCTACATCACGCTTAACACGACGTAGTAGACAGATGTCCAACGGTGTATCCATAAATACGCTTGCGTGCATTAGTTTACGAAGACGCGGGTCTGTCAGAAGCAGAATACCTTCTAAAATGATCACTTTCTTAGGAGTAAGTGTAGTCGTTTCAGAAGTGCGTGTGTGCTCTGTGTAGCTGTATTCAGGAACTTCCACGGCATTGCCACTCATTAGCTGCTGTAGATGTTCGCATAAAAGGTCATGATCTAGTGCATTTGGGTGGTCGTAGTTAGTTTTAACTCGCTCTTCCATACTCAAGTGACTTTGGTCGCTGTAATAGCAATCTTCCGTGATAACACCAATTTGATGGTCGCCTACTTTTTCGCGCAGCTCATTATAAATCGTACTCGCGATCAGGCTTTTTCCTGAAGCTGAAGCGCCAGCGATACCTACGATGACACATTGATTATTATCAGACATTAATTTGCACCCGATATGGTTTGGTGGTGGGAAGAGATAAACCGCCTGATTATAGGGGCTAAAGCATATAGATTCTAGTCGCGATGTTAGCTAATTGCAGTCAAATTGATGATCTCAATACATTTACTTAAAACAATCGTTTGCTTTCAAATAACTTAAATACAACTATGTGCACAAGCCCTATGGCTATCCACTTAATCCAACCGTTGTTTATCTCACCCAAACATGATTTACACACCTTTGTGATCAGCCATTGCTATTCAACCATCGAGAAGTTAATCGCCTCTGGTCTCGCTTTTCCCGTCCAGAACATCTTCGCAGCCACATTCTCAGCAAGCTCTAAGTAATGACGCGTGTGTTCACTATCTGGACGACGTATAACGGTTGGGCAACCTGCATCAATATCTTCCCGTACATCAATGTGCAGCGGGATTTGCGCTAAGATATCGAGGTAAAACTCTTCAGACATGGCTTCCGCACCACCAGCGCCAAATATATGCTCTTTCTCGCCACAGTGGCTACAGATATGGTAGCTCATGTTTTCCACTAAGCCTGCCACTGGCACGCTCACTTTATCAAACATCGCCACACCTTTACGCGCATCGGCTAATGCCAAATCTTGAGGGGTGGTCACCACAACCGCGCCCGTCACTGGGATCTGCTGCGAAAGCGTTAGCTGAATATCACCCGTACCCGGTGGCATGTCGATAACAAGGTAATCCAATTCTGGCCATACGGTTTCATTCACGAGCTGACCTAAAGCCTTCGCTGCCATTGGGCCACGCCAGATTGCAGCATCATCTTTCGACACAAGATAGCCAATAGAATGCGTAAAAATGCCGTGCGCCTCGATTGGCATCATCCATTTGTTGTTCTGCACTTCTGGCTTTGCATCCAGTTGACCGAGCATCATAGGCACAGATGGACCGTAGATATCCGCATCCAACAAGCCCACTTTTGAACCTGACTTAGATAACGCAAGCGCAAGGTTTACCGAAGTTGTCGATTTACCCACCCCACCCTTTGCCGACGTCACGGCGATAATGTTCTTAACGCCCTTCAAAGGTGTCGCGACTGTTGTTTCTAGCGCAGACGGCTTCACTTTTACTTCAAACTGAAAAGCGCTAACAAGTTGCGGTTCAATCTGGGAGTGGATCCACTGTTCCAGTTCAACCGCGAGCTGATTGGCAGCAAAAGGCAAGGTAATAACAAATGACCCACGCGGATCAACCGATACAATATTTTGGTGTAGCGCCCACTCTGGGATGAGGATTGGTGACTCGAACTCATTCAACCATGAACAGAAATCTTGCTTAGAAGTAAAGTTACGCATTGGGGCTCCTTTTTTTATTTATGCTATCACCCACGAGATGAAGACTGAACCCCTAAAAAACTAGGGGAATCCTTTGTCTGATACCTTGGCGTATCACACGTTATAAAGTAGTATTACCTCTCAAAATTTATACCTATCAAAAAAGCGAATTATTAAGTATGGCAACTGATCCAAGACAACTTTTGGTAACTTGTGCGCTTCCGTACGCTAACGGCTCTATTCACCTTGGCCATATGCTTGAGCATATCCAAGCTGATATCTGGGTTCGATACCAGCGTCTAAGTGGCAACACTGTAAACTTCATCTGTGCTGACGATGCTCACGGCACGCCAATTATGCTTAAAGCTCAACAGATGGGTATCACGCCAGAAGAGATGATCGCTGCTGTTAGTGAAGAGCACCAAAAAGACTTCGCTGGCTTTGATATCAGCTTTGATAACTACCACAGCACACATAGCGAAGAGAACCGTGAACTGGCTTCTCACATCTATCTAGAACTTAAAAAGAACGGCTTCATTTCTAGCCGTACTATTTCTCAGCTTTTCGATCCTGAGAAAGAGATGTTCCTACCAGACCGCTTCGTAAAAGGTACTTGCCCTAAGTGTAAGTCAGAAGACCAGTATGGTGATAACTGTGATAACTGTGGTGAGACATACAGCCCAACTGAGCTAATTAACCCTAAATCAGCGGTTTCTGGCGCAACTCCAGTAATGAAAGATTCTGAGCACTTCTTCTTCGACCTACCTCAGTTCGAAAGCATGCTTAAAGAGTGGACTCGTTCTGGTTCTCTACAGAATGAAACTGCAAACAAAATGCAGGAATGGTTCGAGTCTGGTCTGCAACAGTGGGATATCTCACGTGATGCACCTTACTTCGGCTTCGAAATCCCAGGCGAGAAAAACAAATTCTTCTACGTATGGCTAGACGCTCCTGTTGGTTACATGGCTTCTTTCAAGAACCTATGTGACAAGCGTGACGATCTAAACTTTGACGAATACTGGAAGAAAGACAGCACAACTGAGCTTTACCACTTCATCGGTAAAGACATCGTTTACTTCCACAGCCTATTCTGGCCTGCAATGCTAGAAGGCGCTGGTTTCCGTAAGCCAAACAACGTATTCGTACACGGCTACGTAACGGTGAACGGTGCGAAAATGTCTAAGTCGAAAGGCACATTCATCAAAGCAAGTACGTACTTAAATCACCTAGACCCTGAGTGTCTACGCTACTACTACGCTGCTAAGCTAAACAGCCGTATCGATGACCTTGACCTTAACCTTGAAGACTTCACTCAACGTGTAAACGCGGATGTAGTAAACAAGATTGTTAACCTAGCTTCTCGTAACGCTGGCTTCATCACTAAGCATTTCGAAGGCAAGCTTTCTGCTGAATTTGCAGAACCTGAGCTATACAACGAATTCGTTGCTGCTGCAGAGCGTATCGGTCAGCTATACGAAACTCGTGAGTTCAGCCGCGCTATCCGTGAAATTACTGCACTAGCTGATAAAGCTAACCAGTACATCGACGAAAAAGCACCTTGGGTTCTTGCAAAAGAAGAAGGTAAAGAGAAAGAGCTTCAAGAAGTTTCTTCTGTCGGTATTAACCTATTCCGCGTGCTAATGGCTTACCTGAAACCCGTTATGCCAGAGCTTGCGGCTCGCACTGAGGCTTTCCTAAACGAAGAGCTTACGTGGGAAGCGATTGCTACTCCGCTAACTGATCACGAAATCACTAAGTTCAAGGCGTTGTTTAGCCGTATTGAACCGAAGAAAGTAGAAGCAATGATCGAGTCTTCTAAAGAAGATGCAGCCGCAGAAGCCGCTGCGAAAGAAAAAGCAGAAGCTGAAAAAGAGCAAGCAAGCCAAACTGAGCTAGACAAAGAGCCAATCGCAGACGAGATTGAATTCGATGCCTTTGCAGCAGTCGATATGCGTATTGCTCGTATTATCTCATGTGAAGAAGTACCAAAAGCGAACAAGCTACTGAAGTTCCAACTGGACATCGGTGGTGAAACTCGCCAAGTATTCTCTGGTATCAAGTCAGCGTACAAACCTGAAGAGTTAGAAGGCAAACTAACTGTCATGGTAGCAAACCTTAAACCTCGTAAGATGAAGTTTGGTATGTCTGAAGGCATGATCCTAGCTGCTGGTCCTGGTGGCAGTGACTTGTGGATCCTTGAACCACACGAAGGTGCTCAACCTGGCATGCGTGTAATGTAGCTCTGGCTTCAGTCAGATAACAAGCACTCATAGCGAAATCCCTAATGCACTTTTAACTTGAATGAGTTGATAAGCATTGGGGATTTTTTATATCTACCGAAAATAAGCGTTCTCTGTTAGAGTCGCCGTCAACTATGCTATGTAGAGTAGAAATTTGTTTGCCGACAATAACGGGCTAACCAACACCTTTTACTCTTCAAACCCTTTTTAGGAATCCCCAGTGACTAACAACGAAATCTTGCGTCGTATTCAACACGCGCTAAACCTTAAAAATGCACAGATCATTAAAGCTATCGAGCAAGCTGATGTGACCGTTGCTCATGACCAAGTGATTAATTGGCTAAAAGACGACAACGACAAGTCATGCTCTAAGATGAAAGATAAAGAGTTAGCGGTATTCCTAAATGGTTTTATCAATATTAAGCGTGGCAAAAAAGAAGGTGTTCAACCTAAACCTGAAGTTTCTCTGACTAACAACATGATTTTCATGAAGCTGCGTATTGCGTTGAACATGAAAGCAGAAGATGTATTAGATATATTAGAAGTGGTAGGCATCAGCCTAAGTAAGTACGAGATTGGTGCCTACTTCCGTAAGCCAGAGAACAAGAACTACAAAGTATGTGAAGACCAACTACTTTGCGATTTTCTAAATGGCGTGCAATTTACTAACCGTCCAGACTCAGAAGAGTTTGCAGGGTAAGTTACTGCCTATTGATACGTTTTCACCAACTATCAATAAATAAAAAGCGGCGAGATAATTTGATTATCTCGCCGCTTTTTCGTTTCTTTACGTCGTTTACTCAATAAGTAAAACAACCGAACAATACTTTTATGAAAAGACTTAGCTGTCGTCTTCAGTAAAGTTTGTCGGTAACGTTGTCTTCATCTCGTTCCAAATCTGTGCGCTTGCGATACCGTAGTTACGAATCACAAGTGGTAAATTCTCACGCTCACCGCTTTCACAAATAACAAACAAGTTTTTGTAGAACTCCATGGCTAAACGACGAGCTTCTGGGTTAGAGAAGTAGTAGCTGCCAACACGGTCGTACAACTTACGAACACCATTGAAGATCAGGCCATAAATTTGGTTACCTGAATGGAATGCTAAACGTTGGAAAAGCATGTAATCGTAGAAGTTAAAAGTTTTAGCAATTAAGATCGTTTGACGCTTCGCTTCATCTTTTTCTACGTCTTCTTTCACCGATTGTTTGATCTTGTCAGCATATGGCGACGATTCTAAGAATTCATCCCAAGTAGGTGCCGCAAGTAAAGATTCACAAGATTCAATTACGTTAGTAATCGTACGCTCTGAAGCCTCTTTATTTGCTTTGAATGCATAACGCATAAAGATAGGGCTGATGTTAGTACGAGCAGCAAGCAGGTCTTCTACCATTTTACTTGCGTTATCAACGTCCAACGTCATTAATGTATCAAGGATATGAAG
This sequence comes from Vibrio sp. 10N.247.310.24, assembly GCF_041467175.1. Taxonomy (NCBI): domain Bacteria; kingdom Pseudomonadati; phylum Pseudomonadota; class Gammaproteobacteria; order Vibrionales; family Vibrionaceae; genus Vibrio; species Vibrio sp. 10N.247.310.24. Next base: position 65,965 of record NZ_JBFSUD010000009.1, on the reverse strand, counting down.
ACCTGACGTTTCCATAAACTGATTAACTTTAGTTGGCTTACCGTGTTGGATTGTCAACCAACCATCACGAGCAAGACGCTGAAGTACTTCACGAAGCGTAGTACGTGTAACACCAATCAGCTCAGAAAGCTCACGCTCTGCGGGCAAGATAGAACCTGGGGCGAAACGGCCATTCCAAATACTTTCAATGATATACTTTTCTGCAAATCCTGCCGGGCTCTTTGCCTTAATGACCATCTACACTTCAATCCAATTTAATTATTTTGTTCTAATTTACTCATCATACCACTAGTTAACACCCTGCGGAAATACCCCCAAAAAATTTTACTCACTCAAAACCCAAGTAGAGTTAAAACTCTAAAGTTCAGCACACGTTTGCACTCAAGGTTTGGATAGCAAGCGACTACAAATCATCATTTAAACAAACCATTAACACAACAAATTCTTTTTAAAATCAATGAGATTGGTCATATTTTTAAATCTATTAATTTGCAATATTAAGTTGTAATAATCATATATAAGCCGTCGTTATTCTGTAAATTTTAATCATTTCGCTGAAATATTGATTCTAGTCGGTTTTTATCACATTTTAAGTGGTATGCTTGCGCTACTTTGATCGCGTTTCTCAACAAAAAAGAGGTATTTTTAGTGCTACAGGGGTTTTCCTGTTGACTAAATGTTATCTAAGAGTAGAGTTGCGCTCAAAAATAAGCAGTGCTTGAGTTTCTAAGGGAGTGACTTGGCAAGACCACAGAACATTACATGGAATGTAGTTTTTCTAAGTCACTGTTAGTTATAGGTTTTAACTAAATCTACAGCTCGATTCTCAAAATGTTGTATTGCTTGTCTATTCATAATCAACATAAAAGAGTATTAACATGCCGATGTCTCTCGGAAACGCTTTTATCAAAAACTTCCTTGGTAAAGCTCCTGATTGGTATAAACTTGCCATCATTTCCTTTTTAATCATCAACCCGTTTGTTTTTTTCCTAGTTGACCCATTTGTTGCGGGGTGGCTATTAGTGGTTGAGTTTATTTTCACTCTAGCTATGGCTCTAAAGTGCTACCCTCTCCAACCCGGTGGCTTATTGGCAATTCAAGCCGTCGCCATTGGCATGACTAAACCAGAAATGGTTTATCATGAGCTACAAGCAAACCTACCAGTATTACTCTTACTCGTATTCATGGTTGCTGGCATCTACTTCATGAAAGAACTACTTCTGTTCATTTTTACGAAGATCCTGCTCGGTATCCAATCCAAAATTCTACTCTCTGTCGCTTTCTGTGTCGCCGCAGCATTCTTGTCTGCCTTCCTAGATGCGCTGACAGTAATCGCCGTAGTCATTAGCGTTGCAGTGGGCTTCTACTCTATCTACCACAAGGTTGCATCAGGTAAGGGCACAACGTCTGCGCACGATCATACTCATGATGAAGAGATCTCTGAGCTAACACGTGATGACCTTGAAAACTACCGCGCATTCTTACGTTCACTACTTATGCACGCCGGTGTTGGTACTGCTCTGGGTGGTGTAATGACCATGGTAGGTGAACCACAAAACTTAGTAATTGCTAAGCAAGCGGGTTGGGAGTTCGGTGAATTTATTATCCGCATGCTGCCAGTTACACTGCCTGTTTTCTTCTGTGGTATTTTAACTTGTGCACTTGTCGAGAAATTCAAAGTGTTTGGCTACGGTGCAGAGCTGCCAAATAACGTTCGCCAAATCTTAGTTGAATTTGACAACAAAGAACGCGCAAATCGTACAAAACAAGATGTAGCTAAACTATGGGTTCAGAGTGCAATCGCAGTTTGGCTTATTGTTGGCCTTGCGCTTCACGTCGCTGAAGTCGGTTTGATTGGCCTTTCAGTGATCATCTTAGCTACAGCGTTTACAGGTGTAATTGAAGAGCACTCGATGGGTAAAGCTTTTGAAGAAGCACTGCCATTTACCGCACTTCTTGCCGTCTTTTTTGCGGTTGTTGCTGTAATCATCGACCAGGCTCTATTTAAGCCAGTAATCGATGCTGTACTTCACGTTGAAGATAAAGGCGCACAGCTCGCACTCTTCTACGTAGCCAATGGTATCTTGTCGATGGTTTCAGACAACGTATTCGTCGGTACGGTTTACATCAACGAAGTTAAAACAGCTCTGGTTGAAGGCGTCATCACTCGCGACCAATTTGATCTGCTTGCTGTTGCTATCAACACAGGTACCAACCTACCTTCTGTTGCTACGCCAAACGGCCAAGCTGCATTCCTATTCCTATTAACGTCAGCACTTGCTCCGTTAATTCGACTGTCTTACGGCCGCATGGTCATCATGGCTTTGCCATATACTCTCGCATTAGCACTTGTTGGCCTTGCCGGTATTGTGTTCTTCGTAGAACCGATGACAGCATGGTTCTATGATGCAGGTTGGATCATTCACCGTACGGGTGAAGTGGTAGCTCCAGTTATCTCCGGTGGCCACTAACCCGGATTTCTATCGCTAAACACAATAGGTACATCTAACTAATCAAAAATATTAGTTGATTAGGAAACTTATCCAAGATAAAAAGCTCTGAGTAATCAGGGCTTTTTTATTTTATTGACAGGATTAAATTCGTGAACTTTTTTGCAATGCTCAAAGACTTCTCTAAGGGACGTTTATCTTGGCTTTTACTGCTGGCTTTTATTGTCTTTTTTGAAGCATGTGCTCTTTTCTTTCAGCACGTGATGATGCTTGGCCCTTGTGTAATGTGTATCTACGAGCGCGTTGCTATGCTCGCTATCGGCATCGCAGCAATGATTGGTGCTATTGCCCCGCATAATCCGATATCACGTTGGCTAGGTCTACTTGGTTGGGGGTTAGGTGCGTATAAAGGGTTGATGCTTGCTTTAGAGCACGTTGACTACCAGTTTAACCCGTCTCCTTTCGCTACCTGTGACCTGTTCGTGACCTTCCCTACCTGGGCACCTCTAAACCAATGGGCTCCGTGGATGTTTGAGGCCTACGGCGACTGCAGCAAGGTAGTATGGCAGTTCTTAGAACTTTCAATGCCTCAATGGCTAGTGATTATCTTCGCGGGTAACTTGGTTGCTTTCAGTTTTGTAGTGATCTCTCAATTCGTTAAATCAAAGAATGACTAACAATTAGCTCATCATGTTAAGAAACGAAAAAGTCGACATTACGTCGACTTTTTATTATCTATAAACAATGCAATTAAGCTTTTTTACCACAGCACTGTTTAAACTTTTTACCACTTTCACACGGGCAAACATCATTTCGGCCGATGCCCTTAAACGGATTCACACTTTGAGATTTATTTCCGAGCATCGCTTCATCCGCTGCTAGCGCAACTTCTGTCACCATCAAATCGACTTGCCCGACGAGATCATTCAAAGTTGGCGGGGTTTCTAATCCAGCCGCTTTCATTTGCTCGATTGTCTGTTCTTCATCAATCGCCAGCATGAATGTTGTTAACATTGCTTGTAGCATGCGTAATGTGCCATCTGCGATTGACGTTTCCTGCCACTGTTCTTCAATCGTCGGCCAGACCATCATAAAACCTTCAGAAAAATCGGCTAGCTGTTCAGCAAAGTTATCTGCATCAAGCACTTCTGTAAGCAAATATTCACTTCGCTGAATGAGGTTATGTTGGCGATTAATTTGCTCGGTGACTTGAGGAACAAAGTCCTGACCAGTTTCAGGAATAGCTATAGGTAACCAAGCCTCTGGGTCAAGAGGTTTAGTTGCAAGGTTAGATGCAAATATAGCACCTTCTACAAACTGGGCTGTTACGTCGTTAATTGAGTCAGGAAGACTCAATAATTGATACTTCATATTACTTCACTAGTCGGTCAATTCTGTTGTCTCCATTATACCCACAAGGCTAACAATTAGTAATTATTCGTATAGCTCTATGATTAATTACACCTACCAGTAGCCACGCAAACATTATCTTTAGTTCAATTCAGCAAACTAAACTTATTTCATTTTGAAAATTTAAGTTTGAAGTGTAAAAAGAGTCACTGAAATATTTAGTTACATATAGAATACATTATGAAACAACACCAAAATGGTTTTACTTTGATAGAGCTGGTCTCTGTCGTCGTTATTTTAGGCATACTTGCCGTTACCGCAGCTCCTCGCTTTCTAAATTACCAACGCGATAGCCATGAAGCTATAGCTCAAGGTGCTTTTTCTTCTTTTCGAACTGCGGTTAACCTTTACCACTCACAGTGGCTTGTTGATGGAGAGCCTGATTTTAATCAAGATGTCGATTATGGTGAAGGCAGCGTTTATCCTTCATCGACTGGTTTTCCAATCGCTGTTGATCAACTACCGATTAATTCGGGGACTGCAATTAGAGGGAGTGACTGCGCAAGGCTTTGGCGGGCGCTCATGAATACTGACCTCACCGTTAGAGATCACGGTAGCTCAGTATTCCCTTCAGAAGAACCGATCGTTGCTTGGTATACATCAGATCCAAGCTGCTATTACTACTACACTGATGGTTACTCGCTAGGCGAAGATTTACCAAGGCTCAACTACTTCCCTCTAACCGGTGAAATAACTGTTACGTCAGATTCACCTAGCTCATAGTGACAAGCTTTTAACTTGCCCGTACAATCACGCGTCTTAATTTTCGATCCATTCAGTTTCGGTAAAGCAAATGCGAGTAATACTTGGCCCTATGGAGGGCGTTTTAGACCATCTAATGCGTGAAATTCTCACAGAGATCAATGATTACGATCTCTGTGTGACGGAATTTGTGCGCGTAGTTGATCAACTTCTTCCTCCGCATGTTTTTCACCGTATTTGCCCTGAATTGCATCAAGGCTCTCAAACCATGGCTGGTGTTCCAATCCATCTCCAGCTTCTAGGACAACACCCAAATTGGATGGCCGAGAATGCTTTTCAAGCTGCTAGTTTAGGCGCTAAAGGCATTGATCTTAATTTTGGTTGCCCTGCAAAAGCGGTAAACAAAAGTAATGGCGGTGCGTCACTGCTAAAAGAACCAGAACTCATCTATCAAGTGGTGAAGTCTTGTCGAGATGCGGTGCCAGCACACATTCCCGTATCTGCAAAAATTCGATTGGGTTGGGAGCACCCGGAAGAGTGCTTTGAAATTGTCGACGCTATCGAACAAGCAAAGGCAGACGAACTCACTGTGCATGCAAGAACCAAAGTTGGCGGCTATAAAGCCAGCGAAATTAAATGGGATTACATCAATCAAATAAGAGAAAAAACGTCTCTACCTTTGATTGCTAATGGGGAAATCTGGAACTATCAAGATGGTCAAGATTGCATAGAAGCCACTGGCGTCGATTCATTGATGGTCTGCCGTGGCGCTTTCAACATTCCAAATCTTGGCAACGTCGTTAAGCACAACCACCCAAAAATGCCGTGGAATAAAGTCATCGAACTTTTGCTACGCTATTCAGAGTTTCAAATAAAAGGGGACAAAGGCATGTACTACCCCAATAGAGTGAAGCAGTGGTTTGTTTATCTAAGTAAAGGCTACCCTGAAGCGAACGAACTATTTAAAGAAATTCGTACTTTCAAGAAAGCGCCACCTATTGTGGAGCGCCTTCAGCGTTATCAAGAGGAACATCGCCAAACTGTGTGAGTTAGTTCCCCTTCTTCTCTAGCATAGAAGTTCAATAGCGTGGTTAAAATACGATGCGGTCTTTACCTGTCGTCTTAGCCACGTACAACTTTTCATCCGCGTATTTGAATATCTCTTCAAAGCTTAGGTTGTTATGCTCAACTTCAGTAATACAAACACCACCAGAGACAGTAAAACCATTAGGTACAATGTTAGCTGAGTTCGCACAGACAGCATTTTTAACACGCTCTAATGTCCTCATTAACGTTTCACGATCATCACCTTTAAGATAAACGACAAACTCTTCACCACCAAACCTTGCTGCTACATCACTACTTCGAATGCTATTACTTATCTGGCGGGACATGTAGCGAATAACATCATCCCCTTTGTCATGACCAAAGGTATCATTAATCAACTTGAAATTATCAATGTCAAATACAGTCAAAGCGAATAACTGGTCATGCTCCACACTGCGCCAAAAAGCTTCCAATCCTCTGCGATTTAGCAGCCCGGTCATTGGATCTTTAGCTGCTAGTTCTTTGAAGTAACCACGTTCAATATTGGAGTTAACGAAGAAAAAGAGCGTTACAGAGAATAGATATACGATGATAGCGACAATCAGACTGTCTTTCTCGTAGACAAAAAAGTACTCGACCTCTTTGGCAAAATCTAATTCGTAGTACATCGCGTGATGAGAGGTGACTCCTTCCAGTTGTATCGCGTGATAGAAAGTAGCGCTATCAACCGGATTAACCAAGGTGGTATCAATAATATCGATTCTACCGGCTAAGTGCTCATTCGAACTCGCAAGCAATTTACTGGCGTCAATCTCAACAGAAAGCATTCCTTGATGTATCCCCTTATGAAACACCGGAATCGTCATGCTTATCATACGGTCAAGAGAGTCAAATCGATACGCAGGACCCGTTAAAGTCAATTGTTCTGGATTGTTGGCGGTTCTTTGCCAATACGGGCGACTTTTTATGGTCGAAAGTAGTTCTTTCCCTAGCTCTTTAGCAAAGTCTTCTGGCGAAGAGATCACATACCCACGAGTATCAATAAAGTGTACGCCGTTGTGATATTCATCAAGCTGGGACAAAAATGAAAGAATTGGCGCTAGAGCAATTTTTTCTGACGCACTTTTATAGCTATCACTGGTTTCATTACAAAGGGGTTCTTGACCAACCAACATATAGTCGATATCGACAGAGGGGATATCTGCGGTTTTTCCGTCAGCAAGAAGTAATACGTCAATGGGCCAAATTCGGCAAAGACCATCAACCACTTGCTTATTGTGATCAAGGAAAAGAGGGTTTCCTGATTTGTAGTAATTAGAGAAGCTGTAATCTAGAGCGGTAACAATTTTGGTCGTTCGTTTAAACACTTCTTCAATACGCTGAAACTCACTGCTGATGTCTTTTTCAACCGCATCAAAATAATTTTTTCCTATCAGCCCAAGTAACATGGTCGCGATCACAGCGGGAAAGCCGAAGACAAAGGTAAGGCTAAAGTGCCTATTTACTTTCATAGAATGTGCTCTTAGCGCTCAGTTATTTTCATTAGTTCCATTAATATTATGACATTAATCGACAGCCCTCTCGATGTAAAATAATGTAAGTTGGTATTAACGTTGCACCTGAAGGGGAAATAACTACTTAAAAATGAATAAAATAGATCGCAGCTAATGGCTAGAGTCGACTAATGTTGTTCATTGTGATGGTTTAAATTCCTGTTAACAAAATGACTTATTGAGCATTGTTTTTTTGATGTCAATACTAATCAACGGCTGACTATAGCGCGATCAACCACAGACTTAGGTAGCGTCAAACCAAGCTCACGAGCGGCATCTAGGTTAACTACCAACTGAGAGCTTTGAGCCGTTTTAACACTCAACTTCCCTGGTTTTTGTCCGTTCAAAATAGCGGCCACATAATCAGCGGTCTGCACCCCGACGTCATAGTAATCTAGACCTAATCCAGCGATTGCTCCCTTGCCAACATAAGACGTTGCTCCTGCAATCACGGGTGTGCCAGCTTGGTTTGCTGCATTTATAAGTCCTTCAATACCGCTTGCCACCGTGTTATCGGTTAGCGCGTAGATAACATCAGATTTTTTAGCCACGGATGCTGTTTTTTCTTCTACATCATCGATAGTCAACGCTTTAGCAGTATGCAAAGTAAAACCAAAGTCTCGTGTGGCCTTTTTCAATAACCCAACTAATGCAACGGCATTCGCTTCGGCAGGGTTATAAACCACACCGATTGAACCTGCATTAGGGAGCAGCTCTTTAATAAGAGATACATGTTGGGAAATAGGTGATAAGTCAGAAAGGCCTGTGACATTTCGTCCCGGCTGTTCCAATTGTTTAACAAGCCTTGCGCCGATAGGGTCTGTTACCGCAGTAAACACAATCGGGATCGTTCGAGTCGCTGAAACCAACGCTTGAGAGGTCGGTGTCGCGATGCCAACTAATACATGAGGGTTCTCACTAACTAACTCTCTGGCTATTTTTGCTGCCTGAACGGGATTGCCACCAGCCATTTCATAAGAAAACTCTAAATTTTTACCCGGTTCGTAACCTTTTGCTCTCAATCCTTCAAGAAGTCCTAGACGTGTTGCATTCAGATCTGGATGGTCAACAACTTGTGAAACCGAAACTTTGGCAACGTTCGCCATGACATTGCTTGTCCATAGCAACAACAGACAACTTACGACCGCTGCCAATACCTTTTTTACAGAACTCATTATCGCTCCCTGAATCAAGCTCTGCTCATTATTGCTCGCTCAAAGAGAACAACATCACTATTGATATTATTACCTGTAACCATTGATGACTTGAAGTTATATTTAACAAAAACACAACAAGGCTCGAAAAATGCGTGAAATAGTGAAAGGCAGAATTTGAAAAGTAAGAAACTACATGAGTAGTAAGAGAAAAAAGGAATGAGGGGGAGCGAGATGAATAAAAACGAAGTGAAAATATTAAAGTCAAACCTGAGAACAAACCATCAATGAAGAATAGTTGCTCTCAGACAAGAGGAGAGTTGAAACTCATTAGAACCAACGTTCCATTGAGGATTTATCCAGCTGACGAAATGCGCGATTTAAAATGATCGCCAATTCTTTATAACGAGGGCGCGACTTCATTGGCTCTAACGCAAAACCCGTTTCAGTGATCTTCTCATGAAGTTCGCGATACCACGAGACTAGCGCAGGTGGAAGTTGTGTGTTTGAGCGATTACCTAACCACCACATGCCTTGAAGCGGTAAGCTGATTGCAAACAAAGCCATGACCACAGCTTGTGGCATCGCTTGGTAATTATTAAAGACCATTTGTGTAAGAACACTAATAGCAGCAATCGCAGGCATCACTTTCACGCCAAAACGGGTCGCTTTAATAATACGCTGTTCTGGGAAGATCGCGTTTAACTCTTTTCGGACGGGCCAGAGATCCATGTACTTTTGGCCATCTTTTAAACTACTAGCTAAACCAACTCTATTGCTCATATGAGTCTCCCATTAAAAAAAAGTTGAAATCATCAACTAAAAACACAAAAATTTGACGAAAAATAATATTCTTTCAAATTTTTTTGTTATATTTGCACAATATCGCTATTATTTGCAGGCCTCAATCTCATTGTTGCCCTTATTTACAATTTAAGCAACTTTGAGAAGACTTCTGCAAGGAATGCACAAGCCTCTTTTTGATAAAGAGCGCTTTCACTTTATACGGAAATTAACGTTTTTTTGACCAAGGTTAGTACGCAAGCCTATGTGCTTCGACTATTCTTGAGATTAATTTTCATCCTTAACTGATTTCGATCAGAAAAATAAACAGGTAGTCATTAATGTCTAAGCTAGTTTTAGTTTTAAACTGTGGTAGTTCTTCTCTTAAATTTGCTGTAGTTGACGCAGTATCTGGTGACGAGCATCTAACAGGTCTTGCAGAATGTCTGCATCTTCCTGAAGCTCGTATCAAGTGGAAACTTGATGGTAAACACGAAGCTCAACTAGGTAATGGCGCAGCACACGAAGAAGCACTAGCCTTCATGGTAGAAACTATTCTTGCTTCTAAGCCAGAACTTTCTGAAAACCTTGCAGCAATCGGTCACCGTGTTGTGCATGGTGGTGAAAACTTTACTTCATCAGCACTAATCACTGATGAAGTAATTAAAGGAATCGAAGATGCAGCGACTTTCGCTCCTCTTCACAACCCTGCGCACCTTATCGGTATTAAAGCAGCTCAAAAATCATTCCCAGCACTAAAAAACGTTGCTGTATTTGATACTGCTTTCCACACGACAATGCCAGAAGAAGCTTACCTATACGCGCTTCCATACAACCTATACACAGATCACGGTATTCGTCGTTACGGTGCACATGGTACATCTCACCTATTTATTACTCGTGAGTGTGCCACGCTTCTAGACAAACCTATTGAAGAAGTTAACATCATTAACTGTCACCTAGGTAACGGCGCATCTGTTTGTGCAGTCAAGAATGGTCAATCTGTAGATACTTCTATGGGCCTTACTCCTCTTGAAGGTCTTGTAATGGGTACTCGCTGTGGCGACCTTGACCCTGCTGTTATGTTCCACCTACATGACAAACTTGGCATGAGCGTTGATGAAATCAACACAATGTTCACTAAAGAGTCTGGCCTACAAGGTCTAACTCAAGTAACTTCTGACTGTCGTTTCGTTGAAGACAACTACGGCGAGAAAGAAGAAGCTACTCGTGCAATGGACGTATTCTGTCACCGTCTAGCTAAATACGTTGCAAGCTACACTGCAACCCTAGAAGGTCGCCTTGACGCTATCGTATTCACTGGTGGCATCGGTGAAAACTCAGCGCCAATCCGTGAAATGGTTCTTAACCGTCTTGCATTCTTCGGTATCGAAGTAGATAGCGCAGCTAACCTTAAAGCTCGTTTCGGCGGCGAAGGTACTATCACGACTGAAAACAGCCGTGTACCAGCAATGGTTATCTCTACTAATGAAGAGCTAGTGATTGCAGAAGATACAGCTGAACTAGCAGGTCTTTAATCGAATTTTCTGACTAGCTTCACTCGACGCTAGTCAGATTTTTATCTAAGAAAATGGGGCTCAACTTTTATTCCTACCCCTATATGTTTATCGGTGGGAATAGCGGTTGAGCTTTTTTATTTCCAATAGTCAAAGGTGTTCGTCAATGTCACGTACTATTATGCTTATCCCTACAAGCGCTGGTGTTGGTCTTACTAGTGTTAGCATGGGTGTTCTTCGCGCTATGGAGCGTAAGGGCGTAAGTGTTTCTTTCTACAAGCCAATCGCTCAACCTCGTAGCGGTGGTAACCAGCCAGATTTAACCTCTACTATCATCAGCGCGAACAGCGACATTAAGATTGGTGAGCCAATCGCAATGACAAAAGCTGAAGCTTTGATCGGTAGCGAGAAAACGGATGAGCTTCTTGAATCTGTTGTTGAGCAATACAACAAAATCAACAAAGACGCTGAAGTAACGCTAATCGAGGGCCTAGTCCCTACTCGTAAGCACCCGTTTGCAAACCAAGTGAACGCAGAAATCGCAAAAACGCTTGGCGCAGAGATCGTATTCGTTGCGACTCCTGGTACTGACAACCCTACGCAACTTAAAGAGCGTATCGAAGTAGCATGTTCTAACTTCGGCGGTACTAAGAACAAGAATATCAAAGGCGTAATCATCAACAAGCTTAACGCTCCTGTTGATGAAGCTGGTCGTACTCGCCCTGACCTATCTGAAATCTTTGATGATGCAGACAGCGCTCAGCAAGCGAACCTTGAAGTAATGCAAATCTTCAACTCTAGCCCTATCCGTGTTCTTGGCTGTGTGCCATGGAGCATCGACCTAATCGCAACTCGTGCGGTTGATATGGCTAAGCACCTTAACGCTGAAATCGTTAACGAAGGTGAAATCTCAACTCGTCGTATTAAGAGCATCACTTTCTGTGCACGTTCTCTACCGCACATGATTGAGCACTTCAAACCAGGTTCACTGCTAGTAACTTCTGCAGACCGTCCTGACGTTATCGTTGCTGCGGCTCTTGCTGCGAAAAACGGTGTTGAGATTGGCGCAATCCTACTGACTGGCGGTTACGACATTCCAGAAAGTATTGCTAACCTTTGTGCACCTGCATTCGCTTCAGGTCTACCGATCTTTAAGGCGCAAGGTAATACTTGGCAGACGTCTCTTAACCTACAGAGCTTCAACCTAGAAGTACCTGCAGACGATAAAGAGCGTATCGAGTTCGTTAACGATCACGTTGCAAGCCACATTGATGGCCCTTGGATTGATTCTCTATCTGAAGGCACTCAAGGTATTCGCCGTTTAAGCCCACCAGCATTCCGTTACCAGTTAACAGAATTCGCTCGTAAAGCGGCTAAGCGCATCGTTCTTCCTGAAGGTGATGAGCCACGTACTGTTAAAGCTGCATCTATCTGTGCTGAACGCGGTATCGCAACATGTGTACTTCTTGGTAACCCTGAAGAAATCCGTCGCGTTGCTGCACAGCAAGGTGTTGAGCTAGGCGCTGGCGTTGAGATCATCGATTCTGCTTCAGTTCGCGAAAACTACGTAGCTCGTCTAGTAGAACTTCGTGGCGCTAAGGGTATGACTGAAGTTGTTGCTCGTGAGAAGCTAGAAGATTCAGTATTCCTAGGCACTATGATGCTTGAAGCTGGTGAAGTTGACGGCCTAGTTTCTGGTGCTGTTCACACAACGGCGAACACAATCGTTCCTCCGTTCCAGATCATCAAGACTGCTCCTGATGCTTCTATCGTATCTTCAATCTTCTTCATGCTTCTGCCTGATCAAGTGCTTGTATACGGTGACTGTGCGATCAACCCAGATCCAACAGCTGAACAGCTTGCTGAAATCGCTATCCAATCTGCAGATTCTGCTGCGGCATTCGGTATCGACCCACGCGTTGCTATGATCTCTTACTCTACTGGTGAATCTGGTAAAGGTGCAGACGTAGATAAAGTGCGTGAAGCAACCAAACTTGCTCAAGCGAAACGTCCTGATCTAGTGATCGACGGTCCTCTTCAGTACGACGCAGCAATCATGGAAAACGTAGCCGCTTCTAAAGCGCCTAACTCTCCAGTTGCAGGTAAAGCGACAGTATTCGTATTCCCAGACCTAAACACGGGTAACACGACTTACAAAGCGGTACAGCGTTCAGCAGATCTAGTGTCTATCGGTCCAATGCTTCAAGGTATGCGCAAGCCAGTAAATGACTTGTCTCGTGGCGCTCTAGTAGACGATATCGTTTACACAGTAGCTCTAACGGCTATCCAAGCAGACCAAGCAGCTCAAGCTGAAGAAAAAGTAATTAACTAATTTTTCTTTTGTAGAAAGCAAAAAACCCTAGATTCTTATCTAGGGTTTTTTTATATCTAACGCTTAAGGTTACTTGATGCTCTTAAGATTAATCTAACCTCGCCCATGGACTGATTCTAAGTCTAGCGCAGGTCCTTTCGGCACAACTTGGGTTGGGTTTATACCTGTATGGCTGTAATAATAGTGGCGCTTGATGTGATAAAAATCGGTCGTCTCTTTAATGCCTTCGACCTGGTAGAGCTCTTTTAAGTAGCCCTGAATATGGACGTAGTCTGAAATTCGCTGCTTGTTACACTTAAAGTGACCAACATACACCGCATCGAATCGAACCAGAGTGGTAAACAAGCGCCAATCTGCCTCTGTAATCTCGTTACCCGCTAGATAACGATGTTCACTAAGATGTGCATCTACTTTGTCTAACGCCTCAAATAACGCGTCATACGCTTCTTCATAAGCTTCTTGTGTCGTTGCAAAGCCAGTACGATAAACGCCGTTATTGATGCTTGGATAGATATACTCGTTCCACTCATCAACCTTCTTAGCCAATTCCCACGGATAGTAATCATCCGTGTTGCCTGTTAACTCATTAAATTCTGAGTTGAACATGCGGATAATTTCAGAGGACTCGTTACTCACGATGGTATTGGTTTTCTTGTCCCATAATACTGGAACCGTCACTCGACCTGAGTAATCAGGTTTGGCTTGAGTGTAAATTTGATGCATACGAGTATGGCCGAATAGAGGTTCAGGTAGCCCCATTTGCCACCCTTCACTCATCATGTCAGGGCAGACTACCGTCACGTCAATATGATCGGTTAGATCTTTAAGTTCACGGAAGATTAAAGTTCGGTGCGCCCAGGGGCAAGCCAATGATACGTATAAGTGATAACGACCGCTTTCCGGCTGAAATTGTGCACCGGCTTTGTTCTCTATCCAGTGACGAAAGCCTGCATCTTCGCGAACAAACTTGCCACCGCTTTCTTTGGTGTCATACCAAACGTCATGCCAAACACCTTCAACTAACTTACCCATATCCAAACCTCTGTCATCCAAACTTTTCTCTATTATAAAAAAAGCCAACTTTTTCAAAACTAGAAGAAGTTGGCTTAGTTGTTCAAATAATTTGATGAAGGTGAAGGTGCTCGAATACGTAAGCATAAAAAAAGCGCAACCTATAAAAAGTTGCGCTTAAGCCTGTCACAGGCTGAACCGTATCAAACGGGTTCTAGACTTGTACGTGCAAGCAAGATACTGCGTGTACGTCATCGCCTTGAATGGTTGGCTTGGTTTGCGCGCAGGCCTCAGTTGCTTCAGGGCAACGAGTACGGAACACACAACCTGATGGTGGGTTGATTGGCGATGGTAAATCACCTTCCAACATCTGAATCGTTTTGCTGCGCTCTAAGCGAGGGTCTGGAATTGGAACTGCAGACATCAATGCTTTGGTATATGGGTGTTTAGGATCTGAGAACAAGGCATCTGATTCACCTAGCTCAACAGCATTACCTAAGTACATCACCAAGACACGGTCAGAAATGTGTTTCACAACCGACAAATCGTGCGCGATGAATACCAAAGACAAACCCAACTCTTTCTGTAGTTCCATAAGAAGGTTAACTACTTGAGCTTGGATAGAAACATCCAGAGCAGAAACCGGCTCATCACAGATGATCATCTTAGGCTTCAAGATAAGTGCACGCGCGATACCGATACGTTGACACTGACCACCAGAGAATTCATGTGGGTAACGGTTGATCACGTTGGGTAGTAAACCAACCTTTGCCATCATCTCCTTAACTCGATCTTTCACTTCCTGTTTAGAAAGCTCTGGATAGAAAGTTTGTAGAGGTTCAGCAATGATGTCTCCAACTGACATACGTGGGTTAAGCGATGCTAGTGGGTCTTGGAAGATCATCTGAATCTCTTTACGAGTCTCACGACGCTTAACTTCCTGCATCTTAGTCAGGTCTTGACCTAACCACATAACTTCGCCTTCAGTTGCCTCAACTAAGCCAATAATTGCGCGTGCAAATGTTGACTTACCACAGCCAGACTCCCCTACTACCCCCAGAGTCTCACCTTCGTAAAGGTGAACATCCACACCATCAACCGCTTTAAGGTTTGATGGTTTCGCCCAAGGCCAAGCAGACTTAGCCGCAATGCTAAAGTGAACCTTAAGGTTTTTAATATCTAATAGTAATTCTTTACTCATTTTGTCCAAGCCTCCCAATCAGAAAAACAAGCACGCTGACGATCTTTCGCAAATGGCTGCAAAATTGGTGCTTCTTGCTTACAACGGTCCATTACCCGATGACAACGATCTTGGTAAGGACAGCCTGTTGGCAGGCGAAGTAAGTTAGGTGGGTTACCTGGAATCGTCGGCAGAATTTCACCTTCGGTATCCAAACGAGGAATTGCTTTAAGCAGGCCTTCCGCATAAGGGTGGCTAGGCTCATAGAATATTTCATCTACTGTGCCGTATTCCATGGTACGGCCAGCGTACATCACTAGTACTTTGTCACAAGAACCGGCAACTACACCCAAATCATGGGTGATCATGATGATTGCTGTATTGAACTCATCTTTAAGCTCGTTCAGCAATTCCATAATTTGCGCTTGAATGGTTACATCCAACGCCGTTGTTGGTTCATCAGCAATCAGTAGTTTTGGACGACATAGCAAAGCCATTGCAATCATCACACGTTGACGCATACCGCCAGAAAATTCGTGTGGATACATGGTAATACGTTTACGTGCCTCAGGGATTTTCACCGCTTCCAGCATGCGTACTGATTCTTCGAACGCTTCCGCTTTGCCCATGCCTTTATGCAGCATAAGCACTTCCATCAACTGATCACATACTTTCATGTAAGGATTCAGTGACGTCATTGGATCTTGGAAGATCATCGCGATCTGTTCAGCGCGAACTTTGTTCAGTGCTTTCTCAGGTAGATTGAGAATCTCATTACCTTCAAACTTTGCACTGCCTGAGATGATGCCGTTCTTAGCCAGCAGTCCCATCAGTGCAAATACCGTTTGAGATTTACCCGAACCCGACTCACCAACAATACCCAGCGTTTCGCCTTGATTGAGTGAGAAGTTCAGGTCGTTTACTGCGGTTACGATACCATCTTGCGTGGTAAATTCGACGCGCAGATCTTTGACATCTAATAAGCTCATTATTGCTTCCTTAATCTTTTATAGCTTTTAATTGCTATTTCTTTATCTGTCTTTTGGATCAAGCGCGTCGCGCAGACCATCACCTACGTAGTTAAAGCAGAACAGCGTAACTACCATGAATGCCGCTGGGAATGCCAGTTGCCAAATAGCAACTTCCATTGTTTGCGAGCCTTCTTGTAACAGCGCGCCCCAACTTGTCATAGGCTCTTGAACACCAAGACCAAGGAAAGATAAGAATGATTCAGTAAGGATCATGCTTGGAATAAGTAGCGTT
Organism: Vibrio sp. 10N.247.310.24; assembly: GCF_041467175.1. Taxonomy (NCBI): domain Bacteria; kingdom Pseudomonadati; phylum Pseudomonadota; class Gammaproteobacteria; order Vibrionales; family Vibrionaceae; genus Vibrio; species Vibrio sp. 10N.247.310.24. The sequence goes on along the minus strand of NZ_JBFSUD010000009.1, from coordinate 49,563 downwards.
GAGTAAACCGCAACAATACCCAATACGTTCGGTACGATATGACGTGTAATGATTTTCCATTTACTGACACCACATACGTGAGCAGCCTCAATGAACTCTTTACTACGTAAACTCAATGTTTGGCCACGTACAATACGCGCCATATCGAGCCAAGCAATCGCACCGATAGCAACGAAGATAAGTACGATATTACGACCAAAGAATGTCACCAGTACGATAACTAGGAACATGAATGGCACTGCGTATAGGATCTCTAGGATACGCATCATCACTCGGTCAGTGCGACCGCCAATGAAGCCTGAAGCCGCACCGTAAAGCGTACCTATCAGTACCGCTACGAATGCGCCCATCACACCAACCATAAGAGAAATACGGCCACCAATCATCGTACGAACGTATAGGTCACGGCCTAAACTGTCGGTACCAAACCAGTGATCAGCATTTGGGCCTACGTGCATTGCGTACCAGTCAGTATCATCGTAAGCATGCTGTGCCAACATAGGTAAGAAGATTACCGATAGCACCATAACAATTAGAATGAACAGACTGATCATTGCGGCTTTGTTGCGCATAAAACGAATACGCGCATCCTGCCACAAGCTACGACCTTCAATTTCCAAACTCTCAGAGAATTTTTCGATCGCTTCTAAGTTTTCTTTTTTCTTCAACATAACCATGCGTCCCTGCTAGTAGCGAATTTTCGGGTCAATAAGCGCTAGTAAAATATCAACGATTGCGTTGAACAAGATGAATAGGAAACCAATCAAAATGGTTACACCCATTACTAACGAATAATCACGGTTAAACGCAGCATTAACAAACAGCTTACCAATACCCGGTAGGCCGAAGATGGTTTCAACAACAACTGAACCTGTAATGATACCTACAAACGCAGGCCCCATGTATGAAACAACAGGTAGCATTGCTGGCTTAAGCGCATGTTTAAGAACGATATAACGGTAACTTAGACCTTTAGCTCGAGCGGTACGGATAAAGTTACTGTTTAGGGTTTCAATCATGCTACCGCGAGTGATACGAGCAAAGGTTGCTACGTATAAAAGAGACATCGCGATAACGGGTAGGACGATGTACATGTACGTACCACCGTGCCAACCACCTGCTGGAAATATATGCCAGTGTAGAGAGAATAGGTAGATAAGCGCTGGTGCCAACACGAAGGATGGCATCACCACCCCGAGCATGGCGGTCGACATTATGGTGTAGTCGATCCAGGTGTTGTGCTTCAAGGCGGCAATGGTTCCGACCGTTACCCCCATCAATAATGTGAAGATAAAGGCAACAAAACCTACCTTCGCAGATACTGGAAGTGCAACAGCAATCAGCTCATTTACTGTGTAATCTTGGTATTTAAAAGATGGACCAAAGTCACCCTGAAGGATGTTGGTCAAGTACGTGGTGTACTGTTCAAATACAGGTTTATCTAAGCCATATTTAGCTTCGATGTTAGCCATAACTTCTGGCGGTAATGGACGCTCGCTTGAAAACGGGTTACCCGGTGCGAAACGCATGAGAAAGAAAGATATAGTGATCAACACCAACATGGTTGGAATCGCTTCAAATATCCTTTTCATAATGAATTTAAGCATAAACTCACTCTTTCAGTCTGTGACAATTAAAATTAGAAAGACGCTACATGCGCGCCCTGCGCATGTAGTGTCTGTATCGTTATAGTTATATTAACTTTTTAGAATCTAAGCTCTTATTATTGAGCTTTGATGTATAAGTCTTTCGAGAAGATCTTATCTTCCGCGTTGTTAGTAGGGAAGCCACCAACGTGCGGATTTAGTAGACGTGATTTCACGTATTGGTAGATAGGTGCGATAGGCATGTCTTTAGCCATTAACGCCTCAGCTTCTAGGTAAAGTGCTTCACGCTCTTCTGCTGATGTAGAGTTAAGTGCTTTATCAATGATTTGGTCGTACTCAGCGCTATCGTAGTGAACACCACCGGTAGTGTTGTTACTCTTCATTAGCGTTAGGAATGACGACGCTTCGTTGTAGTCACCACACCAACCAGCACGTGCTACTTCGAAATCACCTGAATCTTTAGAAGATAGGTAAGTTTTCCACTCTTGGTTTTCAAGCGTTACTTTAAGGCCTAGAGTTTTCTTCCACATAGAACCCAGCGCTACAGCAATCTTCTTATGGTTCTCAGAAGTGTTGTAAAGTAGGTTGAAGTTAAGTGGATTGTCTTTACCGTAACCCGCTTCTTCAAGAAGGCGCGCCGCTTCAGCATTACGTTCTTTTTGAGACATCTTGCCGTAAGCAGGAAGTTCAGGGTTAAAGCCAGCTGTGATTTCAGGCGTCAGGAAATATGCTGGTTTTTGACCTTGCGCTAAGATAGCGCCAGTCACGATATTACGGTCAATTGCGTAAGAGATAGCCTTACGTACACGAACATCATCAAATGGTGCTTTCTTAGTGTTAAAGATGTAGTAGTAAGTACATAGGTTACCCGCTACAGATACATCTTCCGCGTGTTCTTTCTTAAGACGCTTGAAATGCTCTACTGGAAGTTCGTTTGTGAAGTCGATTTCACCAGATAGGAAACGGTTCATTTCCGCTACTTGGTTTTCGATTGGCAGGAACGTTACTTTGTTTAGAACAGTCTTATCATTGTTCCAGTATTGGTCGTTACGCTTAAGTACTAGGCGTTCGTTAACAACCCATTTATCAACAGCAAATGCACCATTACCAACAAAGTGATCTGGCTTAGTCCATTGGTCACCGTACTTTTCAACAGTTGCTTTATGTACTGGCTTAACTGTTGTGTGGCCCATCATCATTACGAAGTATGGCACCGCTGTTTCTAATTCAATAACAAGTGTGTTCGCATCTACAGCTTTAACGCCTAGCTCACTCTTGTCTTTCTTACCCGCTACGATGTCTTTCGCGTTCACCATCTTGGTATATTCCATGTACCAAGCATATGGAGAAGCAGTGGCAGGATCGACTGCACGTTGCCAGCTGTAAACGAAATCTTCAGCTGTTACAGGATCGCCGTTAGACCATTTTGCATCTTTACGTAGGTGGAAAGTGAATGTTTTGTTGTCCGTCGTTTCCCAGCTTTCGGCTACACCTGGGATTGTATTACCTTCGCCATCTTGGTTCACTAGACCTTCTAGAAGATCACGAATTACGTGAGATTCTGGTACACCTTGAGATTTGTGTGGGTCGATAGTCGCAACTTCAGTACCGTTACCGCGAACAAGTTCCTGAACTTTTGCTAGTTCTGTGCCTGCTGGAACTTCAGCAGCGATAGAAAGAGTAGAAGTGGCAGCCACTGCCAAACCAGCACCTAGAAGAAGGGCCTGAGTGATTTTATTCTTGTACATTTAATAAACTCCAAGTTTTACGTATTGCATCCATGACTTCTTTGCTAAGTTCACTGAACGGCAGTGATTTAGATTTATTTAGCTCAAAATTTAAGCATAAAAATCTAAAACCTTACAAAGATTGAGGCACACACTATCAACCATTGAAGTAATTTGCCATAAACAAGTCGCAAAAAATCGGATAATTCTCCGAATTACTCAAGGTCACAGTGTAAATCTCTAATAAAAACCTAATGAATAGTTAATTACACATAGGAATTAATTAAAAAACAGCCTTTAGTGTTGATGTATCTGAATTGATACTTTTATTTAGCATCTTATGCTAGAACACTGTCGGCAAATTAACATTAATGCCACATGAAATCTAATTGCACATCACATATCCCCTAAATAGACTGCACTATTTGTGAGGATTATCACTTTATACAAAACAGCATAAAGCACTGCACCAAAACAGATTTGGAAATGCACCAAGACAGACTAAATCACGCGTTGAATTCATATGCAACTTGACTGCTTAACCATTTATTAAAGAACCTTTTATTTATAAATCACTTTGTAGCACGCACAAAAAAACCGACGTCAAACGTCGGCTTTCTTACTATCTACGTCCCAATCTGAAATACGCTTTCACGTTAAGATCGAAACACGCTATGGAGTGGATTACTTCTTCCAACGCTCCGCTGCTTTCGCGTCGGAGTCTCGAGAGTCAACCCAACGAGTCGCCTCAGTAGTACGTTCTTTTTTCCAAAACGGCGCTTTGGTTTTCAGAAAGTCCATAACAAACTCACACGCTTCGAAGGCAGCGCCACGATGTGCACTGGATACACCAACGTAAACAATCTGGTCACCGATATCTAGGTCACCAACGCGGTGAATCACTCGCATCTTCTGGATAGGCCAGCGCGCTTCAGCTTGGTCACAGATCTCACTCAGAGACTTCTCTGTCATACCCGGATAATGTTCTAGAGACAAACCAATCACGTTGTCGCCAAGGTTCATGTCGCGAACTTTACCTACAAACGTCACAACCGCTCCCGCAGCCGTACCTTGAGCTAGATAATCGTATTCGTCACCCACAGAAAAGTCTTCAGCAGTCACTAATACTCTTGGATCAATAACTCGAGAGTCATTCATGGTTAACCTCCAGTAACTGGTGGGAAGAAAGCCACTTCGTCGCCGTCTTTCACTTCAGTCGTCAAAGGTACAATTGATTGGTTGAGTGCTGCCAGCAGCTTGCCCTCTTCCAATGCGATATCCCATTTGCCTTCTTGTGTTACAAGGTGGCTACGAATCGCTTCAATAGTATTGTATTGCGCATCGACCTCTAGGCTATCAACACCGACAAGTTCACGAGTTTGTGCAAAGAAAAGTACCGTAATCATGATTCCACCTTGAAGTGACCTGATTTACCACCTGTCTTCTCTAGCAGACGTACGTTCTCGATAACAATGTCTTTCTGAACAGCTTTACACATATCGTAAATCGTCAGTGCAGCAACAGAAGCAGCCGTTAGCGCTTCCATTTCTACGCCTGTCTTACCAGCAAGCTTACATACCGATTCGATACGAACCTTGTTTTCAGACTCAATGGCTTCAAGTTGTACTTCTACTTTAGTCAGTAGCAAAGGGTGACACAGTGGAATCAAGTCCCACGTCTTCTTCGCTGCTTGGATACCAGCAATACGTGCCGTTGCGAAAACATCACCTTTATGGTGGCTGCCAGAAACAATCAGCTCTAGCGTTTCTGCTGACATTTGAACGAAAGCCTCTGCTCTCGCCTCACGTACTGTCTCTGCTTTAGCCGATACATCGACCATGTTCGCTTCGCCAGACGCGTTAATGTGTGTAAATTGGCTCATGCTCAATCCACCTATACAGAAAGATGTGGCATGAAATTGCAAGGACGGTGACTCGCATCCATCTGTTGCTTGATGATCTTAGTCCAACCTGTACGGCACGCACCTGTAGAACCTGGCATCGCAAAGATAACCGTGTGGTTAGCAAAACCCGCAATCGCACGAGATTGAATCGTTGATGTACCAATCTCTTCGTAAGACACTTGGCGGAAAAGCTCACCAAAGCCTTCTACTTCTTTGTCGAACAGTGGCTTAAGTGCTTCAGGCGTGCTGTCACGAGAGGTGAAGCCCGTACCACCAGTGATTATAATCGCTTGAACGCTTTCGTCAGCAATCCACTGAGATACGATCGCACGGATCTTGTACATGTCATCGATAACGATTTGCTTATCAACCACGTTGTGGCCTGCTTCTTTAGCATGCTCAGCTAGGTAACCACCTGACGTGTCATTTTCTTCTGTACGAGTATCTGAAACGGTTAGTACTGCGATGTTTGCTGCTTGAAATTTGCTTTCTGCGTGACCCATTTGTTCACCTATATAAATTTTTCGATGATTAGACTTATTCGCCCGGCTTAAAGAAGCTGAGCGATAAAATGCTTTAGAGTATATAGCGGGTTAACCGCCGATTGACGCCAAGTTTGGAGTCATGCCACTGTTGCCATCGTGTAAGAAGTGGCTAACGGACTTGGTTTGAAGCTGAGCCTGAATTCGATCAATGAGCTCTTGCTCTTGTTGATCCTCTTGAATCAGATCTCTCAGTTCAACACCATGGTCGCCAAACAGACATAAGTGAAGTTTACCGGTCGCAGAAACACGCAGTCGGTTACAACTCTCACAAAAGTCTTTCTCGTAAGGCATGATCAAACCGATTTCACCCTTGTAGTCTGGGTGGACAAACACTTGCGCGGGGCCATCATTAACGGCTTTGACTTTTAACAGCCAACCATTAGCAATAAGCTGGTTGCGGATCGCAACGCCAGACACATGGTGTTTATCGAACAACTCGTCCATCTCGCCGGTTTTCATCAGCTCGATAAAACGTAATTGAATAGGTTTGTCTTTGATCCAATTAAGGAAGGCTGGTAATTCCTGACTATTGAGGTCTTTCATCAATACGACGTTGACTTTGACTTGTTCAAAGCCAACCTCAAACGCTTTATCAATGCCTCGCATAACCTCTGTAAACTTATTCTCACCAGTGATCTGATGGAACATGCGCGAATCTAAGCTATCCACGCTCACGTTTATATGGGTTAAACCAGCATCACGCCATTGCCCTACTTGTTTCTCCATGCGGTAGCCATTCGTTGTCGTGGCTACTTTTTCGATGCCTGGAGTAGAAGCAACAGTATGTATGATTTCAGGAAAGTCTTTACGCAGGCTCGGCTCTCCGCCAGTAATGCGGATCTTAGAGGTGCCACAATCTGCAAACGCTTTCACAATACGTTTGATCTCGGGAACACTTAAAAAAGACGAGTTTTTTTGCCCTGACGGTTTATAACCATCTGGCAAGCAGTAAGTACATTTAAAGTTACAGACGTCTGTAACCGACAAGCGCAAGTAATAAAACTTGCGATGGAATCTATCTTCGAATTGTTGCGCCACGGAACACCTTTCCAAACACGGGAGGCATAATCATTTCCAATTAAGCCCTTGTGACAACATGTCACTGGCTCTTGATGCGTATCGGTACAGCAAATACCACTGTGCGACTTAGCATGCGAGAGCTCGGAGTTATGGCAACTGCACGTTATATTCACACGCACAGTAGCTGAGTAATAAAATACTTAATATTTGTACGTGAATCTAGCTCTGATGACAAAAAACGGGTCACATCGGCAAAAAAAACGTATCAAACCCTCAAAATAACTCTTGTTGAGTATCTGACGAGAAGCATTTAACCTAAATTATAGTTGGTAATAATCTAACAAGAACAAAAAATGAATATTTACTCTTCAAAGAAAGTCGTAGCAATCGGTGGAGGCCATGGCTTAGGTCGTATGCTAGCTGCATTAAAAGACTTTGGTAGCAATGCGACTGGCATTGTTGCAACAACAGATAACGGTGGTTCCACCGGAAGAATTCGAGACTGCCAAGGTGGTATTGCTTGGGGAGATACTCGTAACTGTATCAACCAATTAATCACAGAACCTTCGATCAGTTCGATGATGTTTGAATATCGCTTTCGCGGTCAAGGTGAACTCGATGGTCACAACTTAGGTAACCTAATGCTAACGGCACTAGACAACCTTTCCGTTCGCCCATTGGAAGCAATTAACCTAATTCGAAATATGCTCAAGGTCGATGTCAATATCGTCCCGATGACTGAGCACCCTTCCGATCTCACGGCTTTATCAATGGACGGTCGTTGGGTAACTGGCGAAACTAACGTTGATGACATGACAGAAAAGCTGCGCATGATGGACTTATCTCCAGAAGTACCTGCAACCAAAGAAGCTGTTGCTGCAGTTGAGCAAGCAGACTGCATTGTCCTTGGACCAGGAAGCTTTTTAACCAGTGTGATGCCCCCGCTGCTACTGCCAGAAATTGGCAAAGCAATCGCGGAAAATACCAAGGCAAAAGTTATCTTCGTTGAAAACCTTTCGCCAGAGCACGGCCCTGCAGGAAAAATGACGCTTCAAGAACAATTGGAGTGGTGTGAACGTACCTGTAAGGCAAGAAAGATAGACATTGTACTGGGCAATGAACCACACCCTGAATTAGAAGGGCAATGGAATTGTGTGACCACTGATCTTGCCTCTCCTAACCGAGATTGGCGACACGACCGTTTAAAACTCCAACAAGCGATTAGGGAACAGTTGATTTAACTCGGTTTTCTGAATCTATTTACCAAACAAAAAGGAGCACGATGCTCCTTTTTAAGTTCATTGATGACTGACCACTTTAGAGCTCTGTCATTAACTGCTGGTACTCTTGGTAGGTGGATAACAAAATATCCTGCATACCTTGAAAGTCGACCTCTGTCATTGGCAGCGCTTGTTTCACTTTTGCATCTAGGCTAATCGCGAAACTACACAAAGAGTCCGCACCAAAGCTCGCAGCACTACTCTTAAGTGCATGGCTAATATCCGCTAAATACTTAGATGTGTCTGACTCTTTATTTAGCTCCAAATGTTCGTAGTATCCCTTCAGTTCACCTAAAAATATTTCCAGTAACACTGGGACATTCTCTTGCCCTATTTCACCGGCAAGCTCATCAACTTTTTGCTGATTTAATATTATCATCATTGCTCTTTTCTTATTATTTGGTGATTACTGCTTCGCATTCCATGTTTGCAATTTTCGGTATATCGTCGATGGACTGACATCCAAGAAACCTGCCGCACGAGGAACGTTACCGTCACACGCTTTGATGGCCTGTTCGATAGCCGTTTTCTCAGTGATCCACAATGGGAAAATATCTTTTACCGTGATGTCTTCGTTCTGCTTCTCTTTTAAACGGAGACTGTTTTCAATTGGTTGGTTCAATGGCGGTGGAAGCATATTGAGAGTAATCTCTTTACCATTATTCAGTACCACTACATTTCGCAACACATTTTGTAACTGACGAACGTTCCCCGGCCACTCATATTGATTAAAGCGATCGAGTACTTCTTCAGCAAAACGTACGAACGCCTTGCCTTCTTCGACAGACATATAACCCAGCAATGAATATGCAATTTCGATGACATCTTCACCACGCTCACGCAATGGCGGCAAATGCAGTGGAATCACATATAAACGGTAGTATAAATCTTCTCTAAAGCGACCTTCTTGAACTTCTTTCCAAGGGTCGCGGTTCGTTGCACATACGAAACGAACATCCACACTCTTCATCTTCGAAGAGCCGACTTTTTGAAAGGTACCAGTTTGAATGAAGCGGAGTAGCTTAGTTTGCAGCTCTAAGTCCATTTCGCACAATTCATCGAGGAACAGGGTTCCACCATCTGCAAGTTCAGCTGCGCCTTGTCGATCCGTTGCCGCTCCAGTAAAGGCCCCTTTAACGTGACCAAACAATTCACTCTCAATCAAATCTTTAGGAATCGCTGCACAGTTAATTGCGATAAATGGCTTATCGCCACGCTTACTCGCAGCGTGAATGGCTTCAGCACATACCTCTTTACCGGTACCACTTTCACCTGTGATGAAAATACTGGCTTTGCTCGATGCGGCAGAATCGATCGTTCGGTAAACCTGCTGCATGGTTTGACTACTGCCAATAAAGCCTTGATAGTTCTGATTTCCTGGATGTTCCGAGCTATTTTTAAGTTTAGTGGCTTTGCGGATCGCGTTGTTCACCGTAATACGAAGTCGGTCGGCTTCACACGGCTTGATAAGGAAATCTTGGGAGCCATGTCGCATGGCTTCTACTGCGGTATCAATAGAGCCGTGAGCAGTCATGAAGATAACGGGAACTTCCGGATATTTTTGTTTTACAGCAAACAGTACATCCATACCCGTCATATCGGGCAGGCGTAGATCTAATAAAATGAGGTCTGGGATTCGATGGTTCAAACTCTCGATTGCATCGCGGCCAGTACCAACAATGTTAATATCAATTTCGAGCGGTGTAAGATACGATCGATATAACGCTGCTACCGACGCGGTATCTTCTACCATTAACAAATACTTCGATTTGTTATCTAACGTTTTTGATTGCATATCCTAGCCATTTATAATTTGCATTTCTTATTATAATCGCATTCCGCTTTGCATTATGCAAATTAACCACACTATTTATACTGTGTTCGTTTGCTTGCTTCAAACAATCAATGTGTTATCTATTTGGCACGAACGATGCAGTTATCTAACTGACCTTCGGGTCACCTAGCCAACTGACGTTGTTAGTGGACGGAGTGTCCACAAACGTAAGCCAGTAGAACGTTTCCTACTGGCTGTTTTTTTGTCTGAAGCACTCTCAATTCTTATTTTATGGGTATAAACGCCTTAAGTAAGAAGTAAGAAGTAAGAAGTAAGAAGTAAGGTTAGCTATTAGAAATAAACTGCTTTCTCAATTGTTCAATTTCATCACGCTTCTGTGCCGCCAATTCAAATTCCAAATTCTGAGCATGCTGATACATCGCCGCTTCCAGTTTACTGATCTCTTTATCGAGCTGTTGTGGCGTCAGCACTGCATAGTTTTCAGAAGGTTCTGCCACCTTAGATAGTGGAACTTGCTTAGATTGTCGCTGTTGTTTCGACTTGGTCAGGTCACCCAACTCCATAATGTCTTTGATATTACGTTTAAGCGCTTGCGGCGTGATACCTTGCTCTTCGTTATAGGCCTGCTGTTTCTCTCTACGGCGGTCGGTTTCATCAATCGCCTTTCTCATCGACTTGGTAATCGAGTCACCATATAGAATTGCTCGACCTTCCAAATTACGAGCTGCACGGCCAATGGTCTGTATCAAAGAACGTTCAGAACGTAAGAAGCCCTCTTTATCAGCATCAAGAATCGCCACCAGCGATACTTCCGGCATATCTAAACCTTCTCGAAGTAAGTTAATGCCCACTAACACGTCAAACTCGCCCAAACGTAGGTCTCTGATAATTTCTACGCGTTCAACGGTATCGATATCAGAGTGCAAGTAACGAACTTTAACGCCATGCTCACTCAGGTATTCAGTTAAGTCCTCTGCCATTCGCTTAGTTAGCGTCGTGACAAGTACACGCTCTTCTTTCACTGAACGTATTCTGATTTCAGACAATAGGTCATCAACCTGAGTCGCGACAGGCCTTACTTCAATAATTGGGTCTAACAAACCAGTAGGACGCACCACTTGATCAGCAATCTCACCATCTGATTTCTCGATTTCGTAATTGCCTGGCGTGGCCGACACAAAAATCGTTTGCGGGGCTATAGACTCAAACTCTTCAAACTTCATCGGACGGTTATCCAGTGCCGAAGGCAGACGGAAACCAAATTCAACCAAGGTTTCTTTACGAGAGCGGTCACCTTTATACATGGCGCCAATTTGCGGCACGGTCACGTGTGACTCATCGATAATCAACAGACCATCATCAGGCAAGTAATCAAATAACGTCGGAGGCGCTTCCCCTTCAGCACGGCCACTCAAGTATCGTGAATAGTTTTCGATACCAGAACAGAAGCCAAGCTCGGTCATCATCTCGATATCAAACTGAGTTCTTTGAGAGATACGCTGTTCTTCTAGAAGCTTATTATTGTCTTTTAAATATTGAGCTCTATCACGCAACTCATCCTTAATCTTCTCAATCGCTTCAAGGATTTTCTCTCGTGGAGTTACATAGTGCGTTTTTGGATAAACCGTAAAGCGAGGCAGGTCTCTTTGCTTAACCGCACCAGTTAGTGGGTCAAAGATGCTGATGCAATCGACTTCATCATCGAACATTTCAATTCGCACGGCATCTTGGTCAGATTCAGCCGGGAAGATATCAATCACTTCACCACGCACGCGGAATTGACCTCGTTCAAATGCGACGTCGTTTCTTGAATATTGTAGCTCCGCCAAACGGCGCAAAATATCACGCTGATCCATGACCTCACCACGACTCAAGTGAAGCATCATTTTCAAATACGACTTAGGATCACCAAGACCATAAATAGCCGATACAGAAGCCACAATGATGGCGTCTTTTCGCTCCAATAAGGCCTTGGTCGCCGAAAGTCTCATCTGCTCGATATGAGCATTCACCGACGCATCTTTCTCAATGAACGTATCCGTGGTTGGTACGTAGGCTTCGGGCTGGTAATAATCGTAGTAAGATACGAAGTACTCAACGGCATTATTTGGGAAGAATGACTTCATCTCACCATAAAGTTGAGCTGCCAGAGTCTTATTAGGCGCTAACAATATTGCAGGTCTTTGAGATTGGGAAATGACGTTAGCCAGGGTAAAGGTTTTACCAGAGCCCGTTACCCCTAATAGAGTTTGATGCGCCAAACCAGAATCTAGTCCATCTAATAATTTGGTAATTGCCGTCGGCTGGTCACCGGACGGACTGTAGTCCGATACCAAGTCAAAGAGTTTACTCATAGGTCGCCATTTCCATACTGTTTATTTAATCAGGTCATTGTCACTCTAGGAGGAGTGTCGTTGCAACTATTATCTAGAGAAATGCATCTTAAGATTAGATATCAGTTATAGCTTTTATTTTTGGAACTTGGTATTATCCGTGCCCCTGCAAGATCTCTTCAGCTAAATTACTCGATTTTTAATCCACTACTTTTCCCCAAAAAATCTTAAAATAGCACTTGTTTTACTGTTTATTTTATAATCTTAAAAAGTTATACAATCGTAATGTTTCGATATAAAACTTTTAAATACATCACGTTACCGCAGATTTTAACATTTTCAGATTTATCCCAATTATTGTTGTTAAAGTTTCACGCACATACTTATCCACAATTTTGGTGGATAACTAAAGCAAAGCTAAATCTGATAAGGCGTTCAAGAAAGTAAAGTTTTTTATCTTATTTTTTTCTGTGATTTTTTATTGACAGAAAATAGGAGTCTTATTAGAATTCGCGTCGCTAACAAGCAATTCCCCTTTAGTTCAGTTGGTAGAACGGCGGACTGTTAATCCGTATGTCGCAAGTTCAAGTCTTGCAAGGGGAGCCAAATTCAGAAAAAAGCTCAATCGAAAGATTGGGCTTTTTTCGTATATAACTGCGACTAACTTGTTCCAAGTTAATGTCACACCCGAATCGTCGGACCGTGCTACCCGCCCGCGTTTAAGTCTCGACAAGGGGGCCAAATTTAAAGAAGCCGCATCACTCGATGCGGCTTCTTGCGTTTTAGCGTACTCACTTTCCTAAAAGCCCTCTAAGCAACCGAGCAACAGCCCTGAGTTAGCAACAATCAATTGACTCAAAAGTTCGCTATTTACTTCAACCAATTTCGACCTTTTGGCCGAAGACAAAAGTGAAATCACTGAGTACTCAAATGATCAGACAAAGATCATTGTGATATACCGCTGCACGCTCACACCATCAAAATCTATGTCTATACTTACTGCAGCTTTGGTAATCAATCGATTACCTGATGTTTTTTTTCACCAAGTGTCTAAATCCCTAGTGATCCTTGGTTGTTATTATGTGAGCAAAACAGGATAATATCGGGATCGGAATCTCAAGAATTAATCCATTATGACCGAATACCTTTTGTTGTTGGTTGGCACAGTGCTAGTCAATAACTTTGTGCTAGTGAAGTTTTTAGGGCTATGTCCATTTATGGGCGTCTCCAAGAAGTTGGAGACTGCTATTGGCATGGGCCTCGCGACGACTTTCGTTCTAACGTTAGCGTCGGTATCTGCATACCTAGTAGAAACCTACATCCTTACCCCTCTGGGTATTGAATACCTGCGTACCATGAGTTTCATCTTGGTTATCGCGGTGGTTGTTCAATTTACGGAAATGGTCGTTCACAAAACCAGCCCGACTCTATATCGCCTGTTGGGTATCTTCCTGCCTCTTATCACCACCAACTGCGCGGTGTTAGGTGTGGCACTTTTGAACATCAATGAAAACCACAACTTCATTCAGTCGATCATCTATGGTTTCGGCGCAGCGGTGGGTTTCTCTCTTGTATTGATCCTATTTGCTGCAATGCGTGAACGTATTGCGGTTGCTGATGTTCCAATGCCATTTAAAGGCGCATCGATTGCGATGATCACAGCTGGCCTAATGTCTCTGGCATTTATGGGCTTTACTGGGTTGGTGAAATAAGCATGAGTACCATTTTAATTGCGATCATTGCGCTAGCCGTTTTAGCCGCTGTTTTTGGCGCTATTTTGGGCTTTGCTTCTATCCGTTTTAAAGTTGAAGCCGATCCGATCGTCGATCAAATCGACACTATTTTACCGCAAACTCAATGTGGCCAGTGTGGCTACCCTGGTTGTCGCCCATACGCGGAGGCGATCGCGAACGGAGACAAGATCAACAAGTGTCCTCCAGGCGGCCAAGCAACCATTGAGAAGCTCGCAGACTTAATGGGCGTAGAAGTTGAAGACTCCGCTCATGACTTAGATAACAAAGTAAAAACCGTTGCCTTCATTCATGAAGATATGTGTATCGGCTGTACCAAGTGTATTCAAGCCTGCCCTGTTGACGCCATTGTTGGTGGCACCAAGGCACTCCACACAGTAATCAAAGATGAATGTACAGGTTGTGATCTATGTGTCGCACCGTGCCCTACTGACTGTATCGAAATGATTCCAGTGGCAACAACGACTGAAAATTGGAAATGGCAGATGAACATCATTCCTGTTACTGATATCACTAACCAAGCAACTGATGCGACCGCGTCAGAGCCTAAGGCATAGGGTTAGTATGCTCTCTTTAATTGAACAAATTCGCACGGGCTCTATTTGGAACTTCCCGGGCGGTGTGCACCCTGCTGAAAACAAGAAACAGTCGAATACTACTGACATCGTGCATGCAAGGCTCCCAGAAGAAATCGTTCTTCCAGTGAAACAGCATATAGGTAAGCCTGGTAACTTATTGGTTGCTGTCGGTGATGCCGTACTCAAAGGTCAGCAACTGACGGCCTTAGAGACTGGTTTTACTTTGCCAGTACATGCACCAACATCGGGTGTGATTACCGCTATCGAACCACGAACCACCGCTCACCCTTCAGGCTTGAGCGACGTGTGCGTGGTTATTAAACCTGATGGCTTAGACGCTTGGATTGAAAAAAATCCAGTTGAAGATTTCTCGACAAAGACCTCTGACGAACTGCTTGATGTGATTCGCCAAGCTGGTATTTCAGGCATGGGCGGCGCAGGCTTCCCTACGGCTAAGAAACTTCAATCAGGCTTAGGTCGTACCGACATTTTGATCGTCAATGCTGCGGAATGTGAACCTTACATCACCTCTGATGACAAGTTGCTTCAAGAACATGCCGACGAAGTATTAAAAGGCATCGAAGTGGTTGAACACATTCTTCAACCAAAGCTGACGGTTATCGGCATTGAAGACAACAAACCAGACGCGATAAAAGCACTTGAGATTGCAGCGAAAGACAAAGATATCGTCATTCGTGTTATCCCAACTAAATACCCTTCAGGTGGTGAGAAACAGCTGATAAAGATCCTTACTAATAAAGAGGTTCCGGCTGGCGGCATCCCTGCAGACATTGGTGTTTTGGTTCAGAACGTCGGCTCTCTTTACTCGATTAAGCGAGCGGTAATTGACGGCGAACCTGTGGTTAACCGCGTTGTGACATTAACCGGTAAAACCTTTAAGCAACCTCGTAATGTTTGGGCGCTATTAGGCACACCAGTACATGAGTTACTTGAAGAGTTTGGCTACAAAGCCGATAAAAAGCTTCCGCGTTTGATTTTGGGTGGCCCTATGATGGGCTTCACCTTGCCACATGCCAATGTGCCAATCACTAAAACGTCGAACTGTATTTTAGCGCCAACGCGTCGTGAGATCTCTCCAAGCACTTACGAGATGGAATGTATTCGTTGTAGCGCGTGTGCCGAGGCTTGCCCCGCATCACTTCTTCCTCAACAACTGCAATGGCATGCGAAAGCCAACGAGTTGGATAAGTGTGAAGAACTGAATATTAAAGACTGTATTGAATGCGGTGCTTGTGCATTTGTCTGCCCAAGTGAAATTCCTCTTGTTCAGTACTATCGCCAAGCAAAAGCTGAGATCAAAACTCGAAAAGATGAAGCCGCTGCAGCAGAGCGCGCCAAGATTCGTTTCGAAGAGAAAAACGCTCGTATGGAGCGCGACAAAGCAGAACGTGAAAACCGCTTTAAGAAAGCAGCTGACAACCGTCGTAAAGACATGAAATCAGCCGACGGTGACGATGCAATTGCTGCGGCGATTGCGCGTGTTAAGGCACAAAAAGCGACAGCAGACCAAGCTCCTAATGCGGAACCAGCGGTGAAACCTGCGGTTGCGGCTGCGATTGCCAAGGCAAAAGCAAAACAAGCTGCGGCTCAGAAAGCGGACAGCGCTGAACCAGACAATTCTGAAATGTCGAAACTGCGTGAAGAACGTAAACGACAAGCTCGAGAGCGCAAGGCACAACAAGCAGCAACTGATGCTCCTGCAGAAAGCTCTGGCGATGCTAAGAAAGACGCGGTTGCTGCTGCAATAGCTCGCGCTAAAGCCAAGAAGGCTCAACAAGCTGAATCTTCTACACAAACAGAAAGCGAAGCTCCAGCTGAAAGTTCCGGCGATACCAAGAAAGATGCTGTCGCTGCGGCCATTGCTCGCGCTAAAGCCAAGAAGGCTCAACAAGCGGAATCTTCTACTCCAACAGCAAGCGAAGCTCCGGTTAAAAGTTCTGGCGATGCTAAGAAAGATGCAGTCGCTGCCGCTATTGCTCGCGCTAAAGCCAAGAAAGCACAACAAGCGGAGTCAGCTACTCAACCCGAAAGTGAAGCTCCAGCTGAAAGCTCTGGCAACGCGAAGAAAGACGCCGTTGCTGCTGCTATTGCTCGCGCTAAAGCCAAGAAGGCTCAACAAGCTGAATCAGCTACTCAAACCGAAAGCGAAGCTCCAGCTGAAAGTACCGGCGATGCCAAGAAAGATGCTGTCGCTGCGGCCATTGCTCGCGCTAAAGCAAAGAAGGCTCTACAAGTGGAATCTTCTACTCAAACAGAAAGCGAAGCTCCAGTTGCAAGTACTGGCGACGCTAAGAAAGATGCTGTTGCTGCAGCTATCGCTCGCGCTAAAGCCAAGAAAGCTCAACAAGCGGAATCTTCTACTCCAACAGAAAGCGAAGCTTCAGCTGAAAGCTCTGGTGATGCCAAAAAAGATGCAGTCGCTGCCGCTATTGCTCGCGCCAAAGCGAAGAAAGCACAGCAATCTAAGCAGGTCGAAGCAGAAGCAATCGCTCCTGAAATAGAAGTGGAAGCTGAAATCCAATCAGAACCAGTGGATCCTAAAAAAGCTGCTGTTGCCGCTGCAATAGCTCGCGCTAAAGCAAGAAAGGCACAACAAGCGAAACAGGAAGAATCAGCAGAAACACCTGAATCTGTGGTTGAACCTGTAGTTGAATTAAAGGCTGAAACTCAACAAGAACCAGTCGACCCTAAAAAAGCAGCGGTTGCTGCAGCGATTGCTCGTGCTAAAGCAAGAAAGGCGCAGCAAGAGCAAGACAAAAAGAATAATGAGGAGAAAGAGTAGTGGCCTTCTTTATCGCCAGCTCACCGCACGCGCACAATCGTAGAAGCACCCCTGAGCTCATGAAATGGGTCGCTATTTGTGCATTGCCAGGTCTACTAGCTCAAACCTACTTCTTTGGATGGGGTACGCTCATCCAGTTAGTATTTGCTATTGCACTTGCTGTTACCTTTGAAGCCGCTGTAATGCTGCTAAGAAAACGCCCGCCAGTGATGGCATTGCGTGATTACAGTGCGGTTGTGACCGCTTGGCTACTCAGTGTCGCTATTCCCCCACACTCTCCGTGGTGGATTCTAGTCATAGGTATGTTCTTCGCTATCATCATCGCAAAACACCTTTATGGCGGCCTTGGGCAAAACCCATTTAACCCAGCGATGGTCGCTTACGTTGTTTTGCTGATCTCGTTCCCAGTTCAGATGACCAGTTGGAATGCTCCCGCGAGCTTAACCGCTGAAACTACGAGCTTTGTGGACTCCTTCTTGATGATCTTTACTGGCTTCAATAATGAAGGCTTGTCTTTACAACAAGCACGCCTTGGTATTGATGGCACCACTATGGCGACGCCACTCGATGCCTTCAAAACCGCATTAACGGCAGGCAACACAGCGTCTGAAGCTCTGTCTCAACCTCAATTTAGCTGGTTAGCTGGCGTGGGTTGGGAGTGGGTAAACCTTGCTTACCTTATTGGTGGCTTAGTGCTTATCAAGCAACGCGTGATTCAATGGCATATCCCAGTAGCGTTTCTGGGAAGCTTGACCCTATTTAGCCTAATGTTCTTGATGTTCACTCCTGGCGAGACCGCATCACCGACCATTCATCTATTGTCTGGTGCGACTATGCTCGGCGCATTTTTCATTGCGACCGACCCAGTTTCAGCATCCACAACAGTCAAAGGTCGCTTGGTGTTTGGTGCTCTGATTGGCGGGCTAGTCTTTATTATCCGCAGTTGGGGTGGCTTCCCTGATGGCGTGGCGTTTGCTGTATTGTTAGCCAACATGTGTGTTCCACTGATTGACTACTACACCAAACCTCGTACATACGGCCACTAAGGAAGCAGATACTATGCTAAATGCAATTAAGAAAAACGGTCTTGTACTTGCGATTTTTGCCTGCGCTTCGACAGGTTTGGTGGCCGTTACTCACTACCTGACCAAAGATCAGATCAAACAACAAGAACAGGCTCAGTTACTGTCTGTTCTTAACCAAGTGATCCCACACGATCTGCACGACAACGAGCTGTTTTCGTCTTGTACTTTGGTTCAAGCAGAAGAGCTTGGTACTGAGCAAGCGATGCCGGCTTACATTGCTAAAATCAATGGTGAGCCGAGTGCGATTGCGATCGAAGCGATTGCCCCTGACGGCTACAACGGCGCGATTAAAGTGATTGTTGGAATGAAGATCGACGGTACTATTTTAGGTACTCGCGTGCTTTCTCACCAAGAAACTCCAGGTTTGGGTGATAAGATTGATTTGCGTGTGAGTGATTGGATTCTCTCATTTGCTGGTAAGCAAGTGACGGATTCTAATCTTGACCGTTGGAAGGTTCGTAAAGATGGTGGTGACTTTGACCAGTTCACTGGCGCAACCATTACGCCAAGAGCTGTCGTTAAGTCAGTGAAACAAGCGGTGCAATACGTTAATCAAAACAACCAAGCATTGCTTGCTCAACCTCTAAATTGTGGTGGTGAATAATGAGTGACCATAAAACACTAATTAAAAATGGCATGTGGGCCAATAACCCTGCCCTAGTGCAACTCCTTGGCTTATGTCCGCTGTTGGCTGTCTCTTCGACTGTGACTAACGCTCTTGGATTAGGTATCGCTACCTTGCTTGTACTAGTCGGCTCGAACGTGTCTGTATCTTTGGTTCGAAACCATGTGCCAAAAGAAGTGCGTATTCCAGTGTTCGTGATGATCATTGCTTCACTAGTAACCTGTGTTCAACTTCTGATGAACGCTTACGCGTATGGCCTTTACCTCTCTTTGGGTATCTTTATCCCACTGATCGTAACCAACTGTATCATCATTGGCCGAGCGGAAGCCTTCGCGTCTAAAAACGAAGTTTTACCTGCTGCTCAAGATGGTTTCTGGATGGGGCTTGGCATGACATCGGTACTGGTTGTATTGGGTGCGATGCGCGAGGTTATTGGTAACGGAACTCTATTTGATGGCGCAGACCTACTCCTTGGTGATTGGGCTTCGGTGTTACGAATCCAGATATTCCAATTTGATAACAGCTTCTTGTTAGCCCTGCTACCACCCGGTGCCTTCATTGGTGTTGGTTTCTTGATTGCTTTGAAAAACATCATCGACAACCAAGCTAAATCTAGACAGCCAAAACAAGAAAAACCAGTCATTGAACGCGCTCGCGTTACCAATGCCTGATAAGTTACAGTAGCTTAAATCCTGCTGAGTAGCTCAACCGCTCAGAAGGTAAATAGATTGACCAAGTACACATAATAATGACGCTCATAAGAGCGCGTAACCGATGATAAAGCCTGAACCATTGCGAAACTTGTTATTTTAAAACGAGTAAGTTTGAAAGAACTTCGCCGGAACTCAAGCCCTAACTATTTGAAAGTAATGTCGCTATGAACAATGTAAAACGAGTAGAAATACTTGAGCGTTTGAGAGAAAACAATCCAAATCCAGAAACCGAGCTTAACTGGAACAGCCCTTTCGAGTTGCTGATCGCCGTGCTCTTATCTGCGCAGGCAACCGATGTCAGCGTTAACAAAGCCACTGATAAGCTTTATCCTGTGGCTAATACTCCACAGGCTATTTTCGACCTAGGTGTCGATGGCCTAAAAGAGTACATCAAAACCATCGGCCTGTTTAACTCAAAAGCAGAAAACACCATCAAAACGTGTCGCATGCTACTGGACCTCCATAATGGTGAAGTGCCGGAAGATCGCGCTGCATTAGAAGCCCTTCCAGGCGTTGGCCGCAAAACTGCAAACGTAGTGTTAAATACCGCCTTCGGTTGGCCAACGATTGCGGTTGATACTCACATCTATCGTGTATCAAACCGCACTAAGCTAGCGATGGGTAAAACCGTCGACGATGTCGAAGCAAAGCTACTTAAAGTCATCCCAAAAGAATTCAAACTGGATGTCCACCATTGGCTCATTCTTCATGGACGTTATACCTGTATCGCACGTAAACCACGCTGTGGCAGCTGTATCATTGAAGACTTGTGTGAGTTCAAGGAAAAAACCGACGTCTAGGCTAGCTCTAAGCGAATGAAGCTAAGAAGCTAAGAAGCTAAGAAGCTAAGAAGCTAAGAAGCTAAGAAGCTAAGAAGCTAAACAATGCCGCATTTTTCTAGCGGCATAAAACAGAATTACAAAAACGTATACATAATTAAAGCTAGGAGCAAATCATGTCAAACGGCCGTATTTTACACACCATGCTACGCGTTGGTGATCTAGACAAGTCTATCGAGTTCTACACCAATGTAATGGGCATGCAGCTGTTACGTAAGAACGAGAATAAAGAGTACGAATACACACTGGCTTTCGTTGGCTTTGGTGACGAATCTCAAGGCGCTGTGATTGAGCTGACTTACAACTGGGGCACGACTGAATATGACCTTGGCTCAGCTTTTGGTCACGTTGCTATCGGAGTTGATGACATCTACACAACGTGTGACGCGATTAAAGCAGCAGGCGGTAATGTGACACGTGAAGCGGGCCCTGTAAAAGGCGGCTCTACTCACATCGCATTCGTTAAAGATCCTGACGGCTACATGATTGAGCTTATTCAGAACAAACAAGCAAGTGCTGGTCTAGAAGGTTAACCCTTCGTAGCCTCTGCAATATTTGGCTATGGAATAAACACTATAAGCGAGCATAAAGCTCGCTTTTTTTGTAGCTCTATTAATAATCGATATTCTTTACTAATTATTACAACATTCTCACTGATGAAACTTTACATGATAATAATTATCATTTAAATTAAGTCCCCTATTGATTAGTGAGGTAACACAATGATTAGCGAATGGGAAAAACACACGTTACTTGCCGATACGGCATTGCAGCTCGACGATCCTGTACAAAGTATTCTTCACTATCAGCAAGCATTGAGTTTAAGCGAAAAAATTACTGAACGTACCGATATCCAAGCGGACGAGCGCTTACTTATCTCTGTGATTTCTTGTCACAACCTCGCTCAGTTTTGGCGATGGGCCGGCGATACTGAATATGAACTCAAGTATCTCCAATTGGCTTCAGAAAAAGTACTGACACTGATCCCGCAATGTCCCAATACGCAATGTTCAAGCTTCATTGACTCAATTGGTTGCTGTAAGAAAGCCCTTATCGATTTCATGAAACGCCATCCCAACCCTAAAATTGCTTCTATGGTGGAAAAGATCGATACCGCGACCAACTGTGAAATGATCGCCCGCTTCCGCTTGAACTAAACAAATTACGTTTAAACAACGACTCAAATTTAAAATATAAAAAAGCCCGTCATCAGTGAAGACGGGCTTTGTCATTTCAAAACGAGCTATTGTTCAGATTACACCTGTGTGCGACCTAAAGAGATAACAACACGTCGGTTTTTGTCTTTACCAATTGGCGAGTTGTTGTCAGCAATTGGACGACGCTTACCATAACCTTGTACTTGAATGCGGTCTTCTGGCAAGCCTAGAGATTTAAAGTACTCTCTTAATGATTCCGCTCTGCGCTCTGAAAGATTCTGGCTAATACCTTTGCTATCGACGGAATCGGTGTATGTAGCCACCAGCACAAGGTCGATGTCTTGGTTATAGCGAACATAGTCGGCAATCTGGCTGAGTCTCTTACGTGAAGACTTATTCAACTGATCGCTGTTACGATCGTAGTGCAAGATAGTAAAAGAGATATCTTCGAAGCTGTAAGGCAATAAGTTGGCGATACAGTCACTGAACACATTATACTTTTCTTGGAATAATACCGATGATAGTGCAACTTCGATTCGCTGATCTCGGCTCTGCCACTCTTGATAGCTGAATGTCGGGTAACGCCCTTTCTCCAACTCACTCAAAATACCCCAAGCGGTTTGATCACCAACATAGCCATCAAATTGTTGGAAGAACTTAATGGTCGTCATGCGGTCAGCACTTTCGCCCGGACGCCAAGCTGGTGGCATAGAGATCAAGCTTACATTGCGTGTCGCCCCCATTGGGCGACGCATTTTAAGCTCAAAATCCAAAATGATTTTTTTACTCGCGCGAGATGAAAACTCAGCATCACCAAAGTTGGGGATAGGGTGAACCAAGCGACATTCTAGTGGCGTGTTAGCCACCATCTCCCATGTCGACTGTAGAGGAGATGCTCCGTAACGCTTTTCTTGTGCCAATACCGATGACGACATAAGTAGCGAAAATAGCATTGAACCTGTTATGAGTTGTTTCTTCATAAAGTGGAGTATCTCTTAAGCAATTCGTTTAACAATGCAGCCAATTGCCGCATTTTTCCATCACGTTTGAATATGCAATTATCAAGCCGAAATAGGTCAGCTAATTTATGATTTATTGCCCTTCCCTAGTTTTTATCACTGCTATTATCTGCAATAATGCTGCCTTAATCACACATATTTGGGCTAACATGACTGTAGAAAACGAAGCTCTGACCCTTAAAAAACGCTTTCGTGGCTATTTCCCAGTGGTCATCGACGTGGAAACCGCAGGGTTTAACGCTGAAACCGATGCATTATTAGAAATCTGTGCCATTACACTAAGAATGGATGAGAACGGAGATCTGCACCCTGCATCAACGCTTCATTTTCACATTGAGCCTTTTGAAGGCGCAAATATAGAGCAGGCAGCATTAGACTTTAACGGAATTAAAGACCCATTTAGCCCATTACGTGGTGCTGTGTCGGAACAAGAAGCCCTTAAAGAAATCTACAAGCTGGTGAGAAAAGAACAAAAAGCTTCAGATTGCAGTCGCGCAATCATGGTCGCTCACAATGCTACGTTCGATTTAAACTTCGTTAATGCAGCAAGTGAGCGTTGTAAGCTTAAACGCGTCCCTTTCCATCCATTTGCAACTTTTGACACTGCAGCCCTTAGTGGTCTTGCCTACGGTCAAACCGTTTTGGCTAAAGCTTGCCGCACTGCGGGGATGGAATTTGACAACAAAGAAGCACACTCTGCTTTGTATGATACGCAAAAAACCACAGAGTTATTTTGCGGCATAGTAAACAAATGGAAAGCCCTTGGTGGTTGGCCTCTTGTTGACGAAGAATAAAAAATAGAGTCGGTAAACGTTCACTCGTATTGCCTTCATAAAAAACACAACATCCCGAGAATAATATGAATCCTGTTGTAATTTCAGTTTGCATCATGCTTGTTTTAGCTTTGATGCGCGTAAACGTTGTCGTGGCTCTCACGTTCAGCGCAATTATCGGTGGCGTAGCCTCTGGTATGAGTGTGAACGATGCTGTAGCAGCGTTCGAAAGTGGATTAGGTGGCGGTGCAACTATCGCACTTAGCTACGCAATGCTTGGTACCTTTGCTGTTGCTATCTCTCGTTCTGGTATCACAGATCTACTTGCTCAAAGCGTCATTAAGCGCATTCACGGCAAAGAGAACAGTGCGGCATCTAATGGTCTAAAATATGGCATCCTTGCGTCTTTGATCTTAGTGACCATGTCTTCGCAAAACGTGATTCCTGTGCATATCGCCTTCATCCCAATTTTAATCCCACCTCTATTAGGCGTATTCGCAAAAATGAACCTAGACCGTCGTCTGGTTGCGTGTGTACTTACTTTTGGCCTGATTACTCCGTATATGGTTCTACCTATCGGTTTTGGTGGCATCTTCCTAAACAACATCCTGCTTAAAAACCTTCACGACAACGGTCTTGAAAACGTAGTAGCAAGCCAAGTACCAATGGCGATGTTGTTACCGGCTGCAGGCATGATCTTTGGTCTTCTTACGGCAGTATTCTTTACTTACCGTAAGCCTCGCCAATACAAAGAAACGTCTCATACTGTTGTTTCAACCGAAGTGAAAGAGATCAACAAGAAGCACATCCTAGTGGCTGCTGCGGGTATTGTTGCTGCACTAACGGTGCAACTATCGACAGGTTCTATGATCATCGGTGCTTTGGCTGGTTTCATGGTATTCACCTTCGGTGGTGTAATCGCTTGGAAAGAGACACACGATGTCTTCACTAAGGGCGTTCACATGATGGCAATGATCGGTTTCATCATGATTGCAGCGGCAGGTTTTGCAGCGGTAATGAAGCAAACTGGTGGCGTTGAATCTTTGGTTGAAGCGCTTTCAACTAGCATCGGTGACAACAAGCCTCTAGCAGCACTGCTTATGCTCATTGTTGGTCTATTGGTAACCATGGGTATCGGTTCTTCGTTCTCAACGATTCCAATCCTTGCGACTATCTACGTTCCTCTAGCGGCAGCATTTGGTTTCTCACCAATGGCAACAATCGCTCTAGTAGGTACAGCTGCAGCGCTTGGTGATGCAGGCTCTCCAGCTTCTGACTCAACCTTAGGTCCAACATCGGGTCTTAATGCTGATGGTCAACACGAGCACGTATGGGAAACCGTAGTACCGACGTTCCTACACTACAACATACCACTGATCGTATTCGGTTGGATTGCAGCCATGGTTCTGTAATTAGGTTCTGTAGTTAAAGAGTCCTACGCTAACTTTTATAAAGACCGCCTCGTGCGGTCTTTTTTGTATATAGGGTCTGTTGACCTTTCGAGCTGATTTTTGCAGCGCTTTGTGGGAAATTGCTACAAGGCAGAGGCTTTGAAGTGTAGCTAGCCTACATGAGAAGCCGATAACGCAGTAGAAATGAACCACAAAGGCTGCCCGAAGGGTTCGGCTAGAATCGTTTTATGCTTTGTTAAGAAGTATTTACTTAGAGTGACTAGGCTACATATTCCTTGCCGCGCCTAAAACGATTCTATATCGAACAAAATTTAACCGCGAAAGGTCAACAGACCCTAACCTCTTTCCCCTTTTATTTCTAACTTTAGAAACACGCTAACCTTCTGAACCAACATCACTCCCTATACATTATTCCGTACGCATTGATGTGCAACTTGTGGCTATTCATTGAATTCACTCCTACACTTAAGTGTTTAATAAATAAGCCGCTAATTCATAGACAACAAAGTGGCAAGGCTCAATACGTCAGAAGGCTACTATATGGATATACTCGCCCGATCGCGCTACCTCATCGTTGATGACAGCAGCGTCATTCAAAGTGCTACCCGCGCACTACTTATCAAGTTAGGCGTGCCTAACAACAATGTGATTAGCGCATCCAATGCACAAAACGCGATTGAGGCTTGTCGCGCACATCGATTCGACATCTTATTAATTGACCACGATTTAGGCTCAGGAAGCAATGGCTTGCAGTTGCTTGAGTTCTTGCAGCAAAAAGAATTAATCCGGCCACAAACGATCGTCTTTATCGTCACAGGCAATGACAGCCAAGATACCTTCTTTGGTTATGCTAACTTAGAACCTGATGGTTATTTGATTAAGCCAATACGTGCAGATGACATCATAAAAAGAGTCACATCCGCACTCTCTCGGCAGCAATACTTTTCGACATTAGAGCAGGCCTTTTTAAAGAATGGCCTCAATGCGGTAAAGCCACTCTTTGGCAAAGCCCCTGACCCGTCGACACTGAAAGATGCCATTATTTATATGGCGAATATTCTGATAAAAAACCAACAACTCGATGACGCACAAGCCATGTTGAATGGGCTATTGCAGCTCCATGATTACCTGCCCGCTAAAGTTAAGCTCATTGAAATACATATCCTCAAGCAGCACTATCACGACGCACTCCGTCAAATCGATGGCCTAATAGAAAGTAACCCTCGCAATATCAAACTTCAGCAACTTAAGGTCAAGATCTGTCTCAATACCAGTGATTTCGAATCCGCGAGCGAACTGATTGACCAAGTACTCACAGTGAACAGCAGTAATATTGAGTTAACCAACACCATGGTCTGGTTGCAGTTGCTAGATAAAAATGTCACACAAGCGACCCAACATCTCAAATCTCTCGCACAACTCATTCCTCACTCAATTTGGGATTCTACAGGTAAGCGAGCGCTCATCTTATGGGCGGATAGTTTAGCGCTCACCCACGAAGAACTAACACTTTGGAAACCTGAAGCGACTTGGCAGAGGCTTTCTCACTCTGAAAAGTCTTACGCATTGAGCAAGCCGCTTCTAAAGCTTTGTCGTACCTTACAACTGATTCAACTCGATCAACATGAGGTTGCGACAGAGTGCATTGAGAGTATTTCGATAAACGAGTTTTCAGGCAATGATGTCGACGCGTTCTTCTTGTTGGCGCTGTGTTATCAAGCCTTAGGATTACAAGACAAAGTCGTTCAAATAAAGCGCCAAATTGACGTTCATTTAAAAGCGGATCACACGAACCTTGCTCTACTTCAACGTATGGCATTGCAGCAAGCTGATAATTTTTCACTCCCCACACTAACTAAAGCCCCTTTGGCTGCCGTTAGTTAAGCATGGCGATACTCTAAAATCAGCAAGCAAACGACAGGATGTCTTTATGCAAAACAGCGCTTCAAAAACGAAAACGTGGTGTGTCGCCTTTTTATTGAGTTGTCTTTCACTGTTGATGTGGCCACTGCTCACCTTTGCCGAAAACACCCCACCAGGGAACACATCACCCGCTAGCTCCTTAGCAAACAAAACAGAGAACTCATCGAGTGACCAAGTCATATTGCGGGTTGGCCTACCTTCTTACGACATGGTCCCCTACAGCTATCAACATAAGACTCCCTCAGGCAACACTGTTTCTGAAGGGCTACTCATCAGTATGTTGGATCAGGTAGCGGTAAATGCAGGTTTCCAATATCAGATTAAGTTGTATTCAACATTTAGTGATGTACTGAGTGCATTCGAAAGAGGTGAATTAGATCTGTTAGTCGGTGTCTCTTCGACCAAGGACCGCCATAATTACATGACTTTTAGTGAGCCGATATTTTCCATAAGACGAGCGGTGATTACCCGAAATAGAAAAATAAACGATTTAGGTGCGTTGGCAACCGCCAACCTAGCATTGGAGAAAGGGTTTGCGCTCAATGATCTTCTTCCTAGCCTGCTTCCTGATAGTCAAATTACAACATTAGACAGTACGCAAGCGGCATTCACGGCAATTCAGGAGGATAGCGTGGATGCGTACATTGGCGATGCGCTTGCACTTTCTGCGTTATTACGAGAACAGCCTCGAGACTCACTAACATTATCTGTGCTTCCTGACCTTCCCGCAGATCACTTGCATTTCGCCGTCAAAAAAGGAAAGCACAGATTGCTTAGCCGAATCAATTTCGCTTTACAGGACATTAAGGAAGACTCACTACAATCTATTTATAATCAATGGCTTGCTCCATCGCAACATTCGATGCTGCTGAACTATGGAACATTGAATTTAACCCAAGATGAAAAGAACTGGCTCGACAGCAACCCTTCCATCCCCGTAGGCACACTCCAATTGGTACCCTTACGACTTTACCAATGAGCAACAGCAACACTCAGGCTTATCTGCTGACATCTTAAACCTAATAAGTAATGTGCTTGGCGTATCATTCGAAAGTACCACTTACCTAACACCAGAAGCGGCCGAGGTCGCGTTCAATAATGGTGAGACAATGGTGCTAACCAACATCACACCAAGCACAGATAAAGCCCGATACATGGACTTCACTCAAGCTTACAGTTTTGAACCTTGGGTGTTATTGAGTCGCTCTGATCGCTTCGGCAACTTTGCGCCAAGTGGCACCGAAGCTGTTGGTGTGATTGAAAATTCTGGAGGCTCAACAGTTCTACCTTCTCTCTGCCTTACTTGCCTAGCCGTCCCTTACATCAATCACGTCAGCGCTTTCCAAGCATTACAGAAAGACGACATCAGTTTCGCGCTTGCTTCACTTCATCATGTTGCACCTTTATTGCATCAAGACTATGTAGGGCAATTCAAAATCACTGGCACCATTAATGAGCAAAACAGCGCACCACTAGCTCTCGCAGTGAACTTCCGCCATCCCATGCTGTTGAGTATTCTCAACAAAACCATTGGAGCACTGCCTGCCAATGAATTAGAGCGCTTGGAAAACAAATGGTTAACCTATGAATACCAAGAAGGCTTATCACCACGCGAAGTCGCTAAATGGTCGGTGATCATCGGGCTTGGGATCTTTGTGGTCATTTTCGTGATCGTATTTTGGAACCGAAAAATGGCGGCTGAAATCGAGCAGCGAAAGATCGCCGAGCAGAGAGCAAAAGCAGCAGAAGCCCACTTGCAAACGCTGGCCGACAACATTGATGGGGTCGTGCTTAAACATATTCAAACGCACCCTCGACAGCCTTTAGATATCCGGTTTAGCTTTGTCAGTGCAGGTGTAAGCGATATGTTCGGCTTATCCGTGGATAACGTAAAAGAGAACCCTCAACGTCTGTTTGATCTGATCGCAGAGGATGACTTGCCCCTGTTCGAAACCAGTATGCTCGAAGCTATTGAAACCGGGCATTGGGAAAATGAACAGCGAATGCAGTTAGAATCAGGTCAAACTAAATGGGTGAAATTTAATAGCCAAGTATCGAACAGCAAAACCATTGAGTGGAATACGGTGATAACAGACATCACCCTACTAAAAAAACAACAGCAAGCTTTAGACAACGCACGCCAAAAAGCAGAAAGTGCAACGGCTGCAAAGTCGCAATTCTTAGCGACCATTAGCCACGAGGTTCGCACCCCGATTAGTGGGATCTTAGGGCTGTTGGAATTAATGCAGGAACATCAGCTGAGTGAAGAGTTACTGAACTTACACGGTGGATTGAATCAGTCAGCTCGGAACTTACTGCACATCGTTAATGACGTACTCGATTACTCCAAGATTGAAGCAGGAAAACTGGATCTTAACCCGACCGAAATTGAGCTCGGCAAAGTACTTGCCCGTATCGTGCAACCGCAATCCATTCATGCACAGCAAAAAGGCTTAGCCTTCCACTATTGGCAAGACCCAAACCTCGCTCAGTGGTTGTTTGCAGACGATATACGACTCCATCAGATTCTAAACAATTTCCTTAACAATGCGATTAAGTTCACCGAACATGGCACTATTTCATTGCATATTGATGTGATTGAACAGAACGAACATCAGCAGAAAGTTAGCCTCACGGTTTCCGACACGGGCATCGGCATCCCGAAAGACAGACAACAAAGCTTGTTCCAACCTTTTGAACAAGTCGACAAAACCACTAGCCGCCGTTTTGGTGGCACAGGGCTTGGACTGTCTATCGCTTTGAAATTGATAGAACAGATGGATGGCAACATAGAACTGTCGAGTGAAGAAGGAAAAGGCAGCCACTTTACGGTTACCGTCACCCTCCCAACTTGTACCCCTGAACATGCAGTAAGCAACGCTTTGGCTCTACGACAAACGCTGATTTTCCCTTCTGAGTGTGAGAACCCTGTTGAGCTAGATGTCGGTAATCACTCAAGCGAGGTATACGTCGTCGGCTACGTTCTGCAACAAGAAGAGCTGTGTCGATATCTGAAACACTTCGATCTTGAACCAAAAGTTCTGCACATTAATCAAAAGCACTTACTCAAAGAGATGGTCGTCAAACATCAGCCCAAACACATCTTTGTGGCGATGTCGGTTTGGCAACAACTGGCGATTAGCGATGCTTGGATTCAGCAGCATACAGGTTCAACACGCTTCACCGTAATCAACCAAAACCCAATGCTCTCACCAGAGCCTTTAGGTAACTCTTGGTGCTTGTCGGTAAATCCGCTGCTGCCCGATAACCTTGTTCATGTTTTAACGAAACCCGTCAGTCACAACAATCTACTCTCATCATTAGACAACGAAACCAAAGCGCCTATCGCCATCGAGACTCGCGAACAAGCCGAGCGTAATGGCCGACTGATTCTTGTTGCGGAAGACCACCCGATCAATCAGCAAGTCATCGCCAAGCAGCTTGAGAGTATTGGTGTCCACGCTGATATTTTCGATAACGGAGTGCTAGCGCTGAATGCTTTAAAAAATAAACGTTATGGTTTGCTTCTCACCGATTGCCATATGCCGGAGATGGACGGTTACACGCTTGCCTCAAGCATTCGTCAGATAGAACAACGCAATGAAGAACTAAATCAAGAAACTCAAAAGTTACCTATCGTCGCGTTGACGGCGAATGCGGTTCAGGGTGAAGATGCCAACTGTTATGCACACGGCATGGATGATTTCCTAGTTAAACCCGTTTCCATTAAGCAAATGAAGCTGACCATTGAAAAATGGCTACCCGCAATCCACGATTTAGATCCGACGCTTGAAACCGATATTTCTGATGCAGAAAAGCCAGACTCGCAAAATCAGGACACAAGCTCTTCGTCAAACGCTTTACCGGCAGCTCAAGAAACCAATGAGTTTTCGATGCTGTTCCAAGGCATTGAACAGAGCTTTGCGGAATCGGCAGAAAATAACAACTCAGAGACAATCGAAGATGTTGACCCCACTGCCCCTCAAGATTCACCCAACGAGACCAATAGCCCCATCATCGACTACACCGCACTCTACGATCTATTTGAAGATCACGATGTGGTGATGACCTTACTCGACGAGTTTGCCGCAAGTTTTATTGCAGATAATGAACAGATAAAAGCGCAGTGGGCTAATAAGGAATATAAGGGACTAAAAACCACATCACACCGACTCAAAGGTGCCGCTAAAATGGTGGCAGGTGACGCGATTGCTTCTCCGCTCGCAATCATTGAAGCACAAGCAAACGGCCTAGTAACCGAAGCCACAGACTTAGATCAAGTCGAATCAGAAATTGAAGCATCAATCTCGGAAGCAACTAACACATTCGAACGGTTTACAGAGGAGATAAACCAACTACGTCAGACAAAAGAAAAGGCTTACTCTTATGAGTAAGCCTTAGAGGTTATTGCGTCAATACAGACAGCTCTCGCTGGATTATACAGCGGGAGCGTTATTCACTAGAATTTCGCGAATAGACTTGAGCGTCGCTTCAGTTGAATGGTAATCCAATTCAACTTCGCTAAAGATACCGTTTACCTCAAGCATTAAGGTTGGGTAAGAATGCACACCCATCGCTTCTTTGAAACCTAACTGATCATCTAACTCGCTTTCCAATAGCTTACTAGAAAGGTCATTTTCAAACTGTTGTACATTCATCCCTAGCTCTTGAGCTAACTGCAAATGCGTTTCTTGGCTATGAGGCAGCATCGCACGAAGGTAGTAAGCGTGTTGGATCGCTTCAAGCATTGCTTCGTAGTGATCTTGAAAACCAGCAGCGATCACTGCACGACACGCTGGGTAAGTGCTGCGAACTGGTTGGCATTCCGTCCAAAACTCATGATTAAATTCCGTACCCAGCTTAGCTCCAATCTGCTTCCAAATCGCTTGAAGCTTGCCTTTCATCTCTTCTGACATCGGCTCTTCAGAATCCGGAGCCAAACCACCGACTACATAGCTAAACTCAATGCTCGCTGGCAATTGTTGTTTTAATAACTCAAGCGTTGGCTTGTAGCCCCAACACCAGCTGCACATTGGATCATGCACATAATGAAGTTTTACGTTCATTGTTCATTCCTTATCGAGTCTTTGTTGAACCATTCAAACGAAAAAAGGAGCCTAATTAAGGCCCCTTCCATTCAATATTTAAGCACCAAGGCCTAAAGCTTACTCAGCGTCGTCGCCAGCTACTTTAGCAGCGGCTTCTTTAATGATTGGCTGAAGCTCACCCTTTTGGAACATCTCAAGAATGATATCACAACCACCGATTAGCTCACCTTCAACCCAAAGTTGTGGGAACGTTGGCCATTGTGCGTAAGCTGGAAGCTCTGCACGGATATCAGGGTTTTGTAGGATATCTACGTAAGCAAATTTTTCACCACATGCCATTAGCGCTTGAGACGCTTGAGAAGAGAAACCACAGCTAGGTAGCTTAGGAGAACCTTTCATGTACAGTAGAATAGTGTTTTCTTCAATTTGCTGTTTGATTTTATCGATAGTTTCCATTGCTTCCTCGTTAATGGATTACGGCTTTCATTGCCTTTATTCTACCCCAAACCAAAAGAATAAAAACCATATAAAAAAAGAGGTTAACCAGTTAAGCTAACAATTCACACAAAAGTGATGAATTAAGCTTTTAATAAAGTAAAAACTTGCTAAACTATATCGCAAGTCAGCAAATTGACCGTGGTTGGCAATATAGCGAGCCATGAATAATAATATCACTGGAAGCAATCGAAAGAGTTAACTCTTTCATATCAATGGAGAATTGAGCAATGGCATTTGAACTACCGGCTCTTCCTTACGCGAAAGACGCGCTAGAACCACACATCTCAGCAGAAACGCTAGATTTCCACCACGGTAAGCACCACAACACTTACGTTGTTAAGCTAAACGGTCTTATCCCAGGTACTGAGTTTGAAGGCAAAACACTAGAAGAAATCGTTAAGACTTCTACTGGTGGTGTTTTCAATAACGCTGCTCAAATCTGGAACCACACGTTCTACTGGCACTGTCTTGCTCCTAAAGCAGGCGGCGAACCAACAGGCGCGGTTGCAGAAGCGATCAACGCTGCATTCGGTTCTTTCGAAGAATTCAAAGCGAAATTCACAGATTCAGCAATCAACAACTTCGGTTCTTCTTGGACTTGGTTAGTTAAGAAAGCTGACGGTTCTCTAGACATCGTTAACACTTCTAACGCTGCGACTCCTCTAACAGAAGAAGGTGTTACTCCACTTCTAACTGTTGACCTATGGGAACACGCTTACTACATCGATTTCCGCAATGTTCGCCCTGACTACATGGCTGCATTCTGGAACCTAGTAAACTGGTCTTTCGTAGAAGAGAACCTAGCTAAGTAATTATTACTTACGCTGCGCTATTTATAGCAAGTTATCTATTGAAAGCTCATGCCTCGGCGTGAGCTTTTTTGTATCTGTCGTATTCTAATCAATGCGAACATTGCGAAACGAACTAGCAGATCAAGCCTACTTTTCAACCTATTCTTACCTTTCTCAATCGCCCTACATAAATTCGTTATTTGCCTGTAATTAAACTCTAAAGTTTGCCAACTCCATGCCGTTAAAGGTGTATCCAATGAGAGGCAGCATGCAAATACATACTTTAGACAAAGCAGGAATCATCAACGAACTGAAGTTCGGCATCGGGATCAGCCAAGCGGTTGAGCAAGGTCGCCGTGCAGATTTTGCGTTGCTGTTGTCTATGTTTTCTAATGATGTTCGCGACTGTACTCCCATCGACACCATTGACGTCACTGAAACGACTGAAGATCGCTTACGTAAGCAATTTGGCGTAGCAGAACCGCAACAACTGCGTTCAAACCAATCGTCGTATGAAATTTCAGCGCAACAATCGAATCACTTTCATCAAGCTAGCCTTGCCAGCGCCAAGCTAAGCCACTACTTGAAGCCTGAAGCACTTGCTTTCATGCCAGAAGATACAGCCGACTTCCCCGAAGAGGTTTACCAAAACCTTTCTGGTCATGACCGGCGTAAACTGGCAAGTAAACAGTTACCTGATTTACCAAATGCGACGCTCTACAACGAGCTGTCGACAGCTCAACGTCAGTATCAGATTCAGGCGCAAGTATAGCCGCTGCCTAGCCTTCCTCTTTCTCGCTCAATATTCACGACTGCTCTTTGTTCGATCTCGCTTTTTTAATGATTGATGTAGGCAATATGAACCATCACCTTTGGTCATCATCAAAACCGGAGATGTCGGTTAACACTTGAAGTTACTGCAAAATGTGACCTGCCACAAAGTTCATAAAAAGTTATCAATGGGTACACCTTAGTTTGAGCCAATTCACACCCGCTGTATGAAATTTAACCCATCCTTATCCAACATGGACGATTTGCTTAGGTACTGGGATGGAAATAAAAAGCTCAATTATATTGGTAACATCTGCCGGCTCGCGATTGGGAGGAACGATTGCGAATCACTTTGTTAACCTTGGAGCCACTGTCATCCTTTGTGATAAAGACGCAAAAGCACTTCAGGCGACTTATTTACAATGTGCCCGCTTCTCCGACTCTGTTTACCATTACACGCTCGAAGGGAATGACAGCCAAGCTATCCTCAGCGTGTATGATTTTATTCAAACCACCTTCAACACGACGCCCGATGTTCTGGTCAACAATTGGATAAGTTCCCCAATGCCTAGTCTAATTGGCGATCAGCCTGTCAGTAGCTTTATCAATGATCTGTCTGCTATGGCATCGACCCTTTTCGCATTTGGGCAAATCAGTGCAGAGAGGTTACGAGAGCAAGACAAAGAAGGCGTAATTGTGAATGTGATATCTCACGATGACTTTCATGATGTGTCAGGCTTAGAGAGCGCAAACTCCATGATTACCGGCTTTACCCATAGCTGGGCGAAAGAACTGACGCCATTTGGTATTCGAGTCGGCGGTGTTGT
Organism: Vibrio sp. 10N.247.310.24; assembly: GCF_041467175.1. Classification (NCBI taxonomy): domain Bacteria; kingdom Pseudomonadati; phylum Pseudomonadota; class Gammaproteobacteria; order Vibrionales; family Vibrionaceae; genus Vibrio; species Vibrio sp. 10N.247.310.24. Next base: position 14,740 of record NZ_JBFSUD010000009.1, on the reverse strand, counting down.
CCCTGCCGTTCATAACTCCGAAGGCAAGCTCAATGGGTGTCACTGGGCACAACTGCAAGACGAACTGACCAGAACAACGGAATACATTGTCTCTAATGATTACTTTAGCGGACGGGTTGTAGCTGCAGAGGTGTAAGCGTCTGCGGAGGTGTAAATGGATAATAAAAATAAACCTATTTCAATTCACATAAAAAAAGCCCCAACCTTTCGGTTGGGGCTTTGAATTTCCCGATAGATAAGTATCGTGCTAGCGAAAACCTATCTCAAACTAATGCTTACTTATTATGCGTTAGCTTTTTCTTTTTTAGCTTTTGGTGCTGCTTTTTCTTCAGCTGGCTTTTGGTCAGCTTTCTTCAAAATTACAGTCGTACCTTCAAAAGTTTCACCTTCAACGTATGCTTTACCGAAGTAAGACGTTGTTAGAACTTCTTTAAGCTCAGTGATTAGAGGGTAACGTGGGTTAGCACCTGTACACTGGTCATCGAACGCTTCAACAGCTAGCTCGTCTAGTTTAGCGATGAAGTCAGACTCGTTAACACCCGCAGCCTGGATAGACAGTGGGATGTCTAGGTCAACTTTAAGCTCTTCTAACCAAGTCAGTAGACGTTCAATCTTCTGAGCAGTACGGTCACCAGCTTGGCTTAGGCCTAGGTGGTCAGCAACTTCAGCATAACGACGACGTGCTTGTGGGCGGTCGTACTGAGAGAATGCAGTCTGCTTAGTTGGGTTATCGTTCGCGTTGTAACGCACAACGTTTGAGATAAGTAGTGCGTTTGCAAGACCGTGTGGTAGGTGGAACTCAGCACCAATTTTGTGAGCCATTGAGTGACATACACCTAGGAATGCGTTCGCAAAGGCAATACCAGCAATCGTTGCAGCGTTGTGTACTTTCTCACGAGCGATTGGGTCTGCTGAACCGTTTTTGTAGCTTGATGGTAGGTATTCTTTAAGCATCTTAAGAGCTTGTAGAGCTTGACCATCTGAGTATTCGTTCGCAAGAACTGATACGTAAGCTTCAAGAGCGTGAGTTACTGCATCGTAACCACCGAACGCTGTTAGAGACTTAGGCATGTTCATTACTAGGTTAGCATCAACAACAGCCATGTTTGGCGTGATTTCGTAATCCGCTAGCGGGTACTTAGCACCTGTTTTGTCGTCAGTAACAACCGCGAATGGCGTAACTTCTGAACCCGTACCTGAAGTAGTAGTGATACATACTAGCTCAGCTTTTTTACCCATTTTAGGGAACTTGTAGATACGTTTACGGATATCCATAAAGCGCATTGCTAGTTCTTCGAAGTGAGTTTCTGGGTGCTCGTACATAACCCACATGATCTTAGCAGCATCCATTGGAGAACCGCCACCTAGAGCAAGGATTACGTCAGGTTGGAAGCTCTTCATTGCTTCAGCGCCTTTCTCAACAACAGACAGTGTTGGATCCGCTTCTACATCGAAGAATACTTGAACTTCAATACCTTGCGCTTTAAGCAGGCTAACTACATCGTCTGCGTAACCGTTGTTGAATAGGAAACGGTCCGTTACTAGGAATGCGCGTTTCTTACCTTCTAGGTCGCTCATAGCGATTGGAAGGCTGCCACGACGGAAGTAGATAGACTTAGGTAGTTTGTGCCACAACATATTTTCAGCTCGCTTCGCTACAGTTTTCTTGTTGATAAGGTGCTTAGGACCTACGTTCTCAGAGATAGAGTTACCACCCCATGAACCACAACCAAGAGTTAGAGAAGGTGCAACGTTAAAGTTGTACAGGTCACCGATACCACCGTGAGTAGTCGGGATGTTGATTAGGATACGAGCCGTCTTCATCTTGTCACCGAAGTAACGGATGCGATCTGCGTTTACGTCTTGGTTAGTGTAAAGACCAGATGTGTGACCGATACCACCGATTTCAACCATAGTTACTGCTTGAGCAACAGCGTCTTCGAAATCGTCTGCGCGGAATAGACCTAGAGTTGGAGACAGTTTCTCGTGAGCAAATTCGTCATCGTAAGAAACTTTACCAAGGCCTTCACCTACAAGTACTTTTGTATCAGCAGGAACTTTAACACCCGCCATTTCAGCGATTGCAGGAGCAGGTTGACCTACGATTTTAGCGTTTAGGTTGCCGTCGATAAGAAGAACTTTACGTACTTTATCTGCGTCAGCTTTAGATAAAACGTGAGCTTTGTGAGAAGCAAAACGCTCTTTAACTTCGTCATATACTTCGCTAACTACGATTGCAGCTTGCTCAGAAGCACATACAACACCGTTATCGAATGTTTTAGACATAAGGATAGATGCTACTGCACGTTTGATGTCAGCTGTTTCATCGATAACTACAGGAACGTTACCAGCACCAACACCGATAGCAGGCTTACCAGAAGAGTATGCTGCTTTAACCATGCCTGGACCACCAGTAGCAAGGATAAGTGCGATACCGTCGTGCTTCATCAGCGCGTTAGAAAGCTCTACAGATGGTTGGTCGATCCAACCGATGATGTCTTTTGGTGCACCCGCTGCTACAGCTGCGTCTAGAACAAGCTTCGCTGCGTCATTAGTTGAGTTCTTTGCACGTGGGTGTGGCGAGAAGATGATGCCGTTACGTGTTTTAAGAGAGATTAGAGATTTGAAGATTGCTGTAGAAGTTGGGTTCGTTGTTGGAACGATACCACAGATGATACCTACAGGCTCAGCGATAGTCATTGTGCCTAGGCTTTCATCTTCATCAAGAATGCCACATGTTTTTTCGTCTTTGTATTTGTTGTAGATAAATTCAGATGCAAAGTGGTTTTTGATAACCTTATCTTCAACAATACCCATTCCAGATTCAGCAACTGCTTGTTGTGCAAGTGGGATACGAGCGTGGTTAGCAGCAAGAGAAGCTGCGCGGAAGATTGCGTCTACTTTCTCTTGAGAGAATGTTGCAAACTCTTCTTGTGCTGCTTTAACGCGTGCTACTAGAGCATCAAGTTCCGCTAAGTTAGTTACAGGCATGGTGGATCTCCTAAAATAATAAATATTAAAAACTTTTTATTAATTTCGCTGCTTGCTTTTAACCTCAAACAACAACGTTCTTAGTAAATTGCTTTCAGGACTGAGTATATTATTTCACAGTGTGAAAAAAATTGACCCAGATCAGTTACCCAAAAAGAATTAACCAAAAAGTAGTAAGGCAATCGCAAAAACATGCTTAAGATGATGATTTATATAGATTAAAATCACATTTTTCGTTAGTTCAAAACACAAGCAAACAGACAAACTTTTTCTACATAGAGTCATAAACTGTAAAAAAGTTTCATTTTTAGTCAGTTAAATTACATGTATACAGCCATATTCGTGCTACTGAGAGTATATCCATACCGTTGCACGGGCTAGATTTTGACATAATTTTTATTAAATTCGTGCGGCAGTTAACAGTTACTCGATAATAAATTACAAAATGAAACACTAACAACCAACTCGCAACACCGCCAATACAAAAGTGATATTCAATTAGTTTTTCTAAAAATAATCCCCTATTTCAGGTTAGTTTTTTTCATTCGTGCAAATCCGATTTGTCCCTTACATTACGCGCTCAGACTATTCACCGAATCAAACCTTCAACCTTAAAATTCGCTAACTGGAGATCGCTCTCATGCAAGGCTTAGAACTCGCAATTTTTATGCAATTCTTCCTTGGGCTTGTTGCTGCCGTAAACCCAATCGGCATCATGCCTGTTTTTGTTTCCCTTACTGCACATATGCCGCCAGAAGAGAGGAACAGGACAGCCTTACAAGCAAATATTGCCGTTGCCGTTATCCTGATTGTGTCGCTTGTCGCGGGGCAAATGCTGCTTGATATGTTTAGCATCTCCCTGGATTCATTTCGTGTTGCAGGTGGTTTGCTATTATTGAGCATCGCATTTTCGATGATGAGCGGTAAGCTCGGTGAAGATAAGCAGAATAAACAAGAGAAATCTGAATACATCAGCAAAGAGCAAATCGGTGTTGTTCCTCTTGCGATGCCATTAATGGCGGGCCCCGGGGCAATCAGCTCGACCATTGTTTACGGATCTCGTTACCCTGCAGCCATTGATACTGTGGGAATTGGCATTAGCATCATCGCGTTTGCAACCTGCTCTTGGCTTCTGTTCCGTTCAGCGCCGGTTATCGTTCGCTTTTTAGGTCAAACGGGTATCAATGTGATCACGCGTATCATGGGCTTGATTCTTGGCGCATTGGGCATCGAGTTCATCGCCAATGGCCTACGTAATTTGTTCCCAGGTTTGGCATAACGTTTAACGGTAATCCGGTTGCTCTATAAAGGGCAACAATATTGCAATATAGATGAGGCGAGTAAAGCAATTGGGCTTTCACTCGCCTCGTTATTATGAAGCTTGTATAATGACTGTTAATGCATTTAACAAAAGATGAATCTCTCCTTATGTCACGCAAGCCACTCAAGCATCATTTGTACGTCATTATCTTTGGTACTCACACGCCAGCCGGACGTGCATTTGATATTTCTCTGATCGTTGCAATCTTGGCTTCGCTATTGGTTCTGATCTTAGAATCCATCCCTAATGTCATGACCGAATGGTCACAGCAGCTGCGTTATATTGAATACACTTTTACTGCTCTCTTCACTCTTGAGTATTTGTTGAGGCTCTATTGTTCTCCGAAACCAAAATCTTATGCCACCAGCTTTTATGGTGTCGTGGACCTATTGGCGATTCTTCCGACCTACTTAGCGATCATCTTCCCAGGCGCTTCATTTATGGGTGTGGTAAGGCTGCTGCGTGTGATGCGTATCTTCCGAATCCTAAAACTGGTTCGCTACCTGCAAGATTCAAACATTCTGTTACGTTCACTTTTAATGGCAAGACGAAAGATACTGATCTTTTTCAGCACAGTTGGCATCTTAGTTGTTATCTTCGGCGCGCTTATCTTTGTTATTGAAGGGCCAGAAAATGGCTTTACAAGTATTCCCCACAGTATTTATTGGGCAATCGTAACCATTACGACGGTTGGCTACGGTGACATGATCCCTCAAACCGCGTTAGGGAAAGCGATCGCTTCTCTGACCATGCTATTGGGTTACTCTATTTTAGCGGTACCGACAGGGATTATTACTGCAGAGCTCAGCAATGAGATGAACTCGCACAAAGAGTTGGTAAAGTGTCCGAACTGTAACCGCGCCGGCCATGATTCGGATGCTATGTATTGCAAACACTGTGCGAGTGAATTGGCAGACCCCGACAAGCGTGTCGTTACTGAAGAGAAATAAAAGCAGACTCGAGATGCGAAGAGGTTTAAGGGCAGTTTCGAGGGCCGAATAACGAGATATCAATAAACTAAAAAGGGTTGACGTTTATCGTCAACCCTTTCGGTTTATCAGCTAATAGAATTTAAGCAATCTTGCCGATTACGCTTTCTCCGCAAGGATAATGCGCAGAGTACGGCGTAGTGGTTCTGCAGCACCCCAAAGTAGTTGGTCACCTACCGTGAACGCATTCAGGAAATCGTTACCCATCGACATCTTACGCAGACGACCGACTGGTACAGACATTGTGCCTGTTACTTTCGCTGGTGTTAGCTCCTGCGCAGTGATGTCTCGGTCATTAGGAATCACTTTAACCCAATCATTGTGCGTCGCGATGATCTCTTCGATCTCGTCCATAGGCACATCTTGCTTAAGCTTAATCGTTAGTGCTTGAGCGTGACAACGCATTGCACCGATTCGTACACAAGTGCCATCAATTGGGATTGGCTGACCATCTAGGCCAAGAATCTTGTTCGCTTCAACGCCGGCTTTCCACTCTTCTTTGCTTTGACCGTTTTCACGCTTCACATCGATCCAAGGAATCAGTGAGCCCGCAAGCGGAGCACCGAACTGATCGGTTGGAAATGAAGATGAACGAATGGTATCAGCGACTTTCTTATCGATATCAAGAATTGAACTTGAAGGGTTCGCTAACTCAGAACTTACGCTGTCGTTGATCACACCCATTTGTGAGATCAGTTCACGCATGTTCTTAGCGCCCGCACCTGAAGCGGCTTGGTAAGTCATGGCACTCATCCACTCAACCATGCCTTTCTCGTATAGACCACCCAAAGCCATAAGCATTAAGCTCACAGTACAGTTACCGCCTACGAAAGTATTAGTCCCGCCGTGGATACCTTGTTGGATTTGAGCCAAGTTAACAGGATCAAGAGTGATGATTGAATCCGCGTCCATACGTAAGGTAGAAGCCGCATCAATCCAGTAGCCTTTCCAACCTGCTTGACGCAGTGCTGGGTATACTTTTGAGGTGTAGTCTCCGCCTTGACAGGTAATCACCGCATCAAGCTGTTTTAGGCTATCAATATCAAAAGCGTCTTGAAGTAGACCCGCATCTTTACCACCCAAAATAGGGGCAGGAATCCCAATCTGAGACGTGCTGTAATAAACAGGTTCAATCAAGTCGAAATCTTTCTCTTCAACCATACGTTGCATCAATACAGAACCAACCATACCGCGCCAACCAACTAGACCTACTCTCATCGCTCACTCTCCATGTATAAATTAAAAATTGCTCTCCCCCATCTATAAGTTTTTCAGAAACAGAACTCAAGTGATTTTTGTCAAAAAGTGTAACTTTTTCGTTTCTTTTAAGTGAACGCAATGAATCGTGCAGTTATCCCTGTATCGACATTTAATATCCACCTCATTGATAAAACGCCCATTATCCTCAAATTCAAACATTTGCATCGCCAAAGCAGCTTAATCCCACTCGCGTCACAAACAGTAAATCCCTCTTTTTAATCAATACTATCCAGAATAATACTTCACAAAACGAAAACAACGTGCGACAAGTTTCAACATGTAAGAACCATGAATTTAACAATATTTCAGATAATGAAACCATGATTAACTGTGTTAGCAGTCAAATATCACAACTTGGACGTATTTTTTCGATATAATAAACTAATTACTGTAGTGTCCGTTTTGCACCACACACCATAACGAAGCACTATAAATGCTCGAAATCACAAGAGGCTTTTATGAAGCAGAGTAAAACTCGCCTACCGAACCTATTGCAGGTATTCATCGCGTTAGGACTATTTCTATCCCTTGCTTTTTCCTTTACTGCAAAACTTGACCTTCCAATTCAACTTGCCTTGTATATTGGCTGGTTCATTATCATGGTTCTCGGTATTCGCCTTGGCCACGAATACAAAGACTTAGAAAAAGCGGCACTCAAAGGAATATCCAATGGCTTAGGCGCGGTTTTAATACTTTTAGCCGTTGGCGCTCTTGTTGGTACTTGGATCTCAGGCGGGATCGTACCTACTATCATTTACTATGGTCTGAAAGCTATCCACCCTTCTATCTTCCTTTTAGCGACCATGATTATCTGTTCTCTAACCGCATTGGCAACTGGTACTTCTTGGGGCGCTGCGGGTACAGCAGGTATCGCGATGATGGGTATTGGCCAAGGCCTAGGTGTTCCAGCACCGATTACTGCAGGTGCAGTGCTGTCAGGTTGTTACTTCGGCGACAAGATGTCTCCACTTTCTGATTCAGTGATTCTGGCTTCTTCAATGTCTGGTGTTGAAGTGGTTGAGCACATCAAGGGCATGCTGCCAGTTGCGTTAATCAGCTACGTGATTACTGGTATCATGTTTACTGCGTTTGGTTTTCACTACGCAGGTAACGTTGACATGAGCCAAGTAGATTCTGTCATTAAAGCAATGGAAGTTCAGTTCTACATCACGCCTTACTCATTTGTCCCAGTACTGATCGTGCTTGGTCTGTTGGCTTTCCGCATGCCTTCATTCCCGGTAATCAGCTTCGGTTCTCTGCTAGGTATTATCTGGGCAGTCATGATCCAAGATATCGATTTCCTAACGGCATTCAATACTGCTTGGGCACCGTTCTCTATCTCCTCTGGCGTAGAGTTTATTGACTCGATTCTTAACCGTGGCGGCATGTCTTCAATGCTTGGTTCGGTAGCGGTAATTGTGTTTGGTTTAGGTTTTGGTGGCTTACTGGATAAAGTGGGCGTATTAGAGACGATTGCTAAGGTGTTCGAGCGCCGAGTAAATAGCGCAGGCTCTCTAGCAACAAGCACGATCGGCACGGCCTTCATGGGTAACGTATTCGGTTCTGCAATGTACGTATCGTTAATCCTAACGCCAAAAATCTGTGCGAAAAACTACGACCGATTAGGTTACCAACGTAAAAATCTATCTCGTAACGCTGAGTTCGGTGGCACGTTAACTTCAGGCATGGTTCCTTGGAGTGACAACGGCATCTACATGGCGAGTATTCTTGGTGTCGCAACGCTCTCTTATGCTCCGTTCATGTGGTTGAGCTTCATCTGTATCCTCGTGACTATCGTAACGTCTTACATGGGTTGGTTCGTTGATAAATGTGAACCAACAGCACCAGCGCTTGAAACTGAAGAAGCCGCTGAACTGAGCAAGCAACAAGCTTAAGCTAAGGCTTTAGTGCGTAAGCACAAAAATGTTGATGATATAAATGCCAAAAGAGCGCTCTAGAGCGCTCTTTTTTGATCTACTTAATTACTGAATTTATTTGCTAGCGGTTCGTTTACCCAACCAATAACCGATGCCTAACGGTGCAAAGAACACCACCAAGATAAACAGGATGAAGTAAATAATCACACCTTTGATCAAGTCCATCAGTTTATCAATAGCGAGTACCACCACCTCTTGAGAGACGCGATCAAGATCTTGTGTAAACAGTTCCCTTTCAGAAGTCACAATGCCTGCAATTTCAATACGCTCTTTCGCAATCATCGCGACCAGAGCTTCTCTCTCTCGTGTCACCATTTTTTCTAAGGCTACACGTTCTTCAGTGAGCATCGCCAATTTTTGATCTGTCTTATCACTTAGGTCGTTGAGCAGAGGCTGCATTTCTGTCGACATAATAGAAGCCAATGTTTGCATGTACTCAGGGTTATTCTCAATGAAGTCCTGCATGCTTGCTGATGTTTGACGAAGGCTTTCCAGCGTCATAGATAGGTCTTCACCCGTTAGCGAGCTATTCATCGCCACCAACTCAGCTTTCCACGTCATCAATTTCGGTGTTTGGTCAGCCATTAGGCTTAAACGGTCTGATGCATCGCCCATCGCCTCCGGCATGGTACCTAGGCTTTGAACGATTTGAGATTCGTCTTTACCAAGGTAACTTAGCCATTCACGGTAAGCGGGTGTGCTTCTGAAGGTAAGATCTTTAAAAGGATTACTCGCGGCAAACTCTTCGACGAACGCTTTGCTGTTCTTGAAATCACTCGAGCTCAATACACCCTTTGCTAGCTTCTCAGCTTCTTGGTCAAGAGAACGAGCAGTCTCTACCGCATTATCCGTCACGAACAGATCCGCGCCATCGCCTTGGCTATAAAACTGATTCATTTGTGTTGTGAAAACCCATGAGTCAATTAATGCTGACATTGGGGAAGTTTGGTACGCCGCTTGTTGTAAGCCCTGCTCAGCATGGATCTTCCAAAGCAACACATAAGATTGATGTAAGGTGTCATCAGCAGGGTAAGATTGCGCAATGAGATCGGCCGAGTCTTCTACTCGTGTAAAAAAAATCTTGGCGTATTCACGCGTCATGATCCGAGCCTGTAACTCTTGCTGAGTAAGAGGCGTCGTTTGACTGTCTAGCTTAACTTCCAAGAGAGAACAACCACTTAGCACAATGCTAAGCACCAACACGATCCAATTTCGACTCGAAACTCGTGACATATAAACCTCTGACAAAGACTAAGGGCGCGGATTGTATGAGCGCTTCGTCAGAGTATTGTCAAAAAACCTGTAAAAGTTAACGTTGGGTATTTAAATAGTCATGAGCAGAATCTACAGAGGCTTTTATCGCTAGCTCTAGTTCAGCTAAATCGTGCTCACTGATGGCTCTGGACTGCTTCATTGTCATTTCAATAGTCGCTGCAATGATCGCTAGCCGAGACGCTTTGATGCTGCCAGCCACACCTTTTAAGCTGTGCACAATGCGAGCAGCAGAGGTTTCATCCTTAGTGAGCAGAGATTTGAATCTGGTATAGTCATCTGCGTGATCTTCGACAAAGACCCCTAGCAACAATTCAACAGACTCGGTATCGCCATCAAGAGTCTCTAGCATCTCTTCAATATCAATCGCTGGCTTTGAATCCGTCACACTGGCAATGTGCTTCTCTGGCTCTTGCACTTGTTCTGGTGTCCGCTGAGTTGGGGGTTGCTGAATAGAGTTTTGCTGAACCGGAACATGTGGAATAGGTTCTTGCAAAATCGGTTCTTGTGAAATAGCTTGCGGGCTTGTCGCACAAATACTCTGCTGAGGTTGGGTATCAGAATGTTGACTCGCTTGCGTAATATCTAATACTGATGGGGGATTACTTGGTGGCGTCACCGCGGAAGAAACAGTATCGCTATGAGAAACAATATTATTGCGAGAAGCAGTATCGTTACGAGAAGACGTATCTTTGTTGGAAGTAGAGAGAGCATCGTCCTGACTTGAATCGATGACTGGTTCCTGTTTGAGTGCTTGGTCTACTTCTTTCTTCGATTTTTGGGACCTAACGCTCCACAACAGTAACGCAATCATTGCCACTAAGCTTAAACCTAGCATGATCAATAATAGGTTGTATTGACGATCATGGAACTCAGCTTCAAGTTTAATGATCTGTTCGTTTACTGAATTCTTCTTAATTTTATCGACTAAATAATTGAGCTGAGCGTAATCACTCAGCAATGCTGAAGCATCAGCCAGTAATTGTTGGAGTGCATCTTGCTCTTCGGATTTTAATGAATAAGATTTTTCAAGTATAGAATCAAAGGCGCGATAAGTTGCTGATGAACTTTGGTTATCGGAATACATCGCTTCAAAAACGACGACACCAAATTCGTTGAGTAGCGGCTTTAACTTAGGGGAAAGTTGTGTATCTGTGCGTAACACTTTGATGTTATCGACGATATCTTGCACCTGACTTTCTATCGGAATGAATTCATCAAATTTTTCTAAAAATTGATCGGCAACGTAAAGCAGTTGGTTCACATCAGGACGAAACAAGGCGTGTTGGAAATCAGATTCTATCTGCAGTCGGATCGAATAAACCAATTGAGCATCGAGTGCTAAATCATTAATGCGAGAGACTCGCAGCGGCTCAGAGAAATAAAGCGATTGCCTCAATTCATTAACGCGAATACCGAGTTCTTCAATTTGAGCGAGCGAGTGAGAGTAAGAACGGCTTAGATTAAGGAGAGCCAGTGAAGGAAGTAGCCACAGAGCCAAGAGTGCAACCAAAAAAGTTGCGGGTCTTTTAAAGCGATTGGGCTTTGCTACTGATTGTTCCATCGATATTCCTTGTTCATGCGAACTCTAAACCATTATGTTGCTAAACATAAACAAGCGACAACAACCTGCTGTCGCTTGCTACCTAATAACTTCGGACTATGACTTATTGCGAGTCAGTTGATCACGTAAGTTCGGTGGCGTCCCTTTAATGGTTAGCGTGTCTGTCTCTGGATCGTAGAAGATACGCTCACCTAAAAGCAGACTATCAAAACTAACATTCAAACCGCCACCAGCACCAACAAATTTTGTTAGTTTACGCATAGTTGCGCGGTCTGCTGGGAAGCTGTCTTCTAACTCGTAGCCTTGCTCACTAGTATAGTCAAAGAAGCTTGTACCATCTGTGCTTGCTGGCAATTCTCCAGAAAGTTCACGAACTTGAACTTCATCACCCGCTTTAAGCTGTTCGTTACAGTAATCCGCAACTTGTTTTTTATAGCTGATCGCTTCTTCTTTCTCTAACTTAGAGTCAGAAACAAAGTCTTCTACCGCTTGCATCAATACTTGGTTTTGCTGCTTAGCATCCAAGCCTACTTCTGCTTGAAGGAAGTCTAAGAAGAAGTCAGCGACTTTACGACCAACGCGCCCTTTAATATAAGTAAGGTAACGGTTTGACTCTTTGTCTGTGTCGTATGTTGAAAGATCAAGGCGCGCAACAATATCCATCTTCGAGATATCCAGGTAATCCGTCGCACTAATATCTAGCCCTTCGGTCACTTTCAAACTTTGGTTAGAAGGCAGTAGTCCGATGAAAAGGTAGTCTGTCGCCAGTGATTGATATTCAGCCAGTACCAAAGTACCTTCATCAGCAAAAGGATACTTTGAAAGCTCATCTTTTAGACGTAGCGCACTTTTTTGAGAGAAATCATAAAAACTTTGTTCTCCAGCTCGAAATTCATGCAACGACTGCTGGAATTCGCTGTCGGATTTGAAAGAACCAAATCCTTTACCTGCTTTTGAATCAAAAACTCGGTGAAGTTCAGCGACTAGGTTTTCAGATGCAGTATCGTTTTCTAGAGATTCAGCACGATAGTTAACAATCAGCTCTTCCTGATCGTTCTTGCTTAGCTGGTGTAAAATTACGTTGGAAAGGTGAAGGCTCATAGTGAAAATATTACCGTTCAGGTTTCAGTTGTTGTGCATAGTAGGTTATCATAAGCCGCTTTTACTATCATTATTAGAGTCCTTATGCCGATTATATCTAAATACACAGATGATCAAGTTGAAAAAATCCTAGCTGAAGTAGGTGCTGTACTGACTAAGCACAAAGCTTCACCTGAGCTTTCATTGATGATCGCTGGAAATATCGCAACCAATGTCTTAAATCAGAACGTTGCTGCTTCACAACGCAAAGGAATTGCTGAAAAATTTGCCGAAGCTTTAATTTCTTCTCTTGAAGATAAAAAGTCTCACTAAGTTTGATTGACGGAAAAAGAATTATAAATGGTAGACAGCGCAAACTCATATAGCGATCGTGTATCTCGACTGGTAGGTTGGGGCCACTGGTTTGCATTTTTCAACATCATTGCTGCGATGTTGATTGGTACTCGTTATATTACTCAATCTGCTTGGCCAGAAACCCTATTGGGTCAATTCTATTTGGCTGCATCATGGGTTGGTCATTTTGGATTTTTGGTGTTCGCGCTCTATCTATTAGTGCTGTTCCCACTCACTTTTATTCTTCCGTCGAGGAAGTTATTACGTTTGGTTGCCGTTATCTTCGCAACCATAGGTTTAACTGTCCTACTGATTGATACCCAAACGTATCAAAATATAAACCTCCACCTGACACCTGTCGTGTGGGAGGTTTTATTCAGTGGAGAGGAGTCTGCACTCACTTCTGATTTGCAGCACCTCTTCATTGTAATGCCACTAATCTTCTTATTGCAGCTAGGTCTGTCTGAGTGGGTTTGGCGTAAGCAACGTAAACTGTCTCATAAACACATTGGCCGTCCTATTACTGCCGTCTTCTTCTTGTGTTTCATCAGCAGCCACTTGACCTACATGTGGGCTGATGCGTATTTCTACAACCCAATTACAAGCCAGAAAGCGAATTTCCCACTGTCTTATCCTATGACAGCAAAAAGCTTTATGGAAAAGCATGGTCTATTAGACCGTGAAGAGTATTTACAGCGTTTAGAAGCGAACCAAGAGAACGTAAACTTAGTTAGCTACCCGCTAGAAAAAATTCAATACAACCGCCGCAGTGCTGATCTTAATATTCTGCTTGTGAGTGTGAATAATCTTCGCGCTGATGCACTCAATAGCACTGCGATGCCAAGCAGCTATGCCTATGCACAACAATCGATCAACTTCACCAATCACTACAGTTCAAGTAACGACATGTTTGGTATTTTCGGATTGTTCTATGGCCTTCCTAGCAGCTACGCAAGCAGCATCAAAGCACAAGGTTCGAGCGCAGTACTGCTCGATGTGCTAGATCATCACAATTATACACTTGCCGCTTTTAGCGGTGATGACTTTGACGACGCCCTTTACCCGGAAGTCATCTTCCGAGGCCGTGATGCGCTCCCAGAGCAAGCAACAGATGATGACCAAAGCGCAATACAAGCTTGGTCTGAATGGGTTCAATCACCACAAGCAAAAAGCCCTTGGTTTAACTTTATTGAACTAACAACGCTCGATAACTTCTCTAGTTACGAAACAGATGTAACGTTGACTACCGCTGAACGTTTTACTGCAGACTACCAAAAATCGACTCAAGCGGCTGATGTTCAGTTAGCGAAAATCTACGCAGAGTTGGAGCGCCTAGATCTTCAAGACAACACAGTGGTTATCATTACCTCTAACCATGGTACTGAATTTAACGAGACGAAAACCAACAGTTGGGGTGCAAACTCCAATTACAGTCGTTACCAACTACAAGTGCCTCTTTTCATCAAATGGCCAGGTAAGTCAGCATCTGAATATACTCACCGTTCTAGTCACCTAGATGTGTCAGTCACGCTAATGCAAGAGCTATTAGGTGTATCTTCGAACCCTACAGATTTTAGTAGTGGACGTAGCCTGTTTGATGAGCGTAGAAGAAAATGGATTCTTGCAGGAGACTCACGTGAACTTGCTCTTGTTACTGACCAACAAACAACGGTGTTAGATAAGTTTGGTAACTACAAATTGTACGATCAGAATTACAAACGTCTGAAAGATGTAAGCCCTCGCTTGCCAGTGTTGATGCAAGGCCTTACTGAGTTACAGCGGTTCTATACCAAAAATGACTAAATGATCATCAAAAAGAAAAGGGAAGCCAATGGCTTCCCTTTTTTATTGCCGTGAATGATTAGAAAACAAGCAACAAAACAAAATTATGAAAATTAAGGGTTTACAAGACCCTCTGCCCCTTATATTATTCACGCCACTGGAGGGATGGCTGAGTGGTCGAAAGCACCGG